>JADGQH010000138.1 GCA_017881985.1 Chloroflexota bacterium
CCGACCGGCATCGCGGCCCCGGCGGGCCCCACGGCCCGCCCTCCCGGGACCTCCACGTCGTCGCGGGCAGCGCCCGCCGGCACGGGCAGGTCGACGCTGCCGGCCGCTGCGGCGACCTCCGCTTCAGCACGGATCCGTTTCGCGGCCTCGCCGTCGAGATCGTCCCTGAACCTGCCGACCGGGCCTTGCGGCGCGGCCGCGCGGGAGATCGTCCGACGTACCGAGACGGACCCGTCGTTGGCGATCTCGACCAGCTCGTCATCGACCGGCGGGCGGCCGCCGACACGGTGCAGGCGGATCAATGGTCGGCCTCCGGCTTCCAGGCGCCGTGGGCCAGGAAGCCCTCGACCAGCTCGGCGAAGCGTCGAACGTGACGTGGCTGGACGGGATGCTCGTGCTCAGGCGTGCCCGCGACGGCCAGGTCGGAATTGCCCATGATCGACGTGTTCGTGTACTCGAAGATTCCGACGACGCCTTCCCGCCAGTCGCGGAAGTTGGAGACCTCGTCGTCCTGGTCCACCTGGGCAACGATATCCGCGGACAGCTCGGACCCGTAGGCGGTCTTGTAGGCCGCCGCGACCGCCCGGGTCTCCGGTGTGCTGTAGTACGACGGGAAGTGATTCGCGTACAGCACCCGATTCAGAGCGCCCATGCGTCGCTCCACGGCGGTGGTGTGGAACTCGAGGAGGTGTTCGGGCTGCATGATCGCGGCCCGGATCTCACCGGCCGTGACGGCCGCGGTCAGCGTATCGGTGGCCGCCGCGGGTGGCTCCTCGCCGGTCACGCGCTTGTAGTCCGCGGCGTTTCGCTCGTACTCATCCTCGAGGCCAACCAGGTGGCCGAACTCGTGCGGGATTGTGCTCGCCGCCCGGCTGTCACCCACGTAGTACTCGCCGGCGTTGGCCCGCCCGCCACCGGCATGGACGGTGACGGAGTGCATGCCGGCGGCCTGGACGGGCTTGAACTCGATCCGGCGCTTCTGCGTGCGGTCGGTCTGGTTCACAGCGGTGTAATGGTTCCAGGTCGAGGTCACGTACCCGAACCATTGCGAGACCGGCACCGTCACGCCGGCGTCCGGCACGAAAGCGATCTTGACGGTCACGTTGATGGCGTCGCCCGTGATCTGGTAGTCGAACGCCCCCGCGACGACATACTGCCAGCCGCCGACCTCCTCGCCGCCACCCACCGCCGCATGGCCTGCCCCAGCGCCCAGCCAGGCCTCGGGGAGCTGTGCGCCGGCGACGTTGCAGCGCTCCCAGAGTTCCGAGCGATCCGAGGCGACGCGGGGAAGCCGGTCGCCGAACGCCTGCCAGATCCGTCGCACCGTGCCGGCTGCGCCGGCTTCGAACGGGACGGTCTCGAGCATGATCGTGATCAGGGTCAACCGCTCGGCGTCCGTCGCGACGCCGAAGTCGCTCACTGCGCCGACGGCGGCCGGGGTTCGCTCGGAGAATGCCCGGCGAAGCTGCTCGTGCGGGTCTTCGGGGACCCCTCCCGACGGCGATGTGCCGGCATCCGTTGGACCGGGGGTCGACGCCGGAGCTCCCGCCGTGGGCGTGCCGCCCGCCGGAACGCCTCCATCCGGGCCGTCGCGCTGGACCGACGGCTGGTGGAGCTCCGCCACGGCGCGATTGCCCGCGAGCGACTGCAGGTCTCGAACGTCGTCGGGGCCGAAGTCGGGATCGTTCGCGGATGGCCGGCGGCGAGCCCCCCGCCTCGCGAGCGCGCTGAACCCGAGGGGCGCGCGAGCGGCTCCCGCCGGGCGCGCCCGCGCCGTCTCGGCGACCCGGTCATGGGCGCGTTGCACTCCGTCCATCCCGCGACAGCATCGCAGGGGGCGCAGCTGCAGCGAGGGCACGACTGGCTGCCCGATCGGGCAACCGCGCGCCCCGGCTTCAGATCGGCTCGAAGCGGGCCTGGAAGAAGCGCAGGTATTTCGGCTCGTAGGTCATCCGGAGGCCGGTCGCGGCGTCCCGGGCGTCGAAGCAGGCTTTCACCGCCTCGGCCACGACGTCCATGTGCGCCTGCGTGTAGACGCGTCGCGGGATCGTGAGTCGGGTCAGCTCCAGCTTCGGGCGCTTGTGGTCGCCGGTCTCCGGGTCGCGGCCGGCTGACACGATCCCGCGCTCCATCGAGCGGATCCCGGAGTCGAGGTAGAGCTCGCAGGCGAGCGTCTGGGCCGGGAAGACATCCTGGGCGAGGTGCGGGTAGAAACGCTTCGCGTCCAGGAAGATGGCGTGGCCGCCGATGGGCTGGACGATCGGGATGTCCCACTCCGTGAGCAGCTCGCCGAGGTAGCGGACCTGCCCGACGCGCGAGCGGACGTGGTCGTCCTGGACCGCCTCGGTGATCCCGATCGCGAGCGCCTCCATGTCGCGGCCGGCCATCCCGCCGTACGTGTGGAGCCCCTCGTAGACCACGACGAGGTTCCGCAGCTCCTCGAAGGTGTCCTGGTCGTTGACGGCCAGCCAGCCGCCAATGTTGACCAGGTGGTCCTTCTTGGAGCTCATCCACGCGCCGTCCGTGTACGAGCAGAACTCGAGCAGGATCTCGGCGATCGAGCGGTGCGCGTAGCCCTCCTCGCGTTCCTGGATGAAGAGCGCGTTCTCCACCATCCGGGTCGCGTCGAGGAGCACCTTGATCCCGAGACCGGCGCAATAGGAATGGAGCTCGCGGACGTTCGCCATCGAGACGGGCTGCCCGCCGGCCATGTTGACCGTGCCGGCAAGCGACACGTACGGGATCTTCGCGGCCCCGACCTCTTCGACGAGCGCGCGCAGCTTTGCCATGTCGACGTTGCCCTTGAACGGGTGGAGCGAGGTCGGGTCGTGCGCCTCGTCGAGGATCACGTCATGGAACGTTGCGCCGGCCAGCTCCTGGTGGAGGCGCGTGGTCGTGAAATACATGTTGCCCGGGATGTGGTCGCCCGCCTCGATCAGCACCTGGCTGATCAGGTGCTCGGCGCCGCGGCCCTGGTGGGTGGGAACCAGGTACGTGTAGCCGTAGTAGCGCTTGACCGCTTCCTCGAGGTGGTAGTAGTTCCGGCTGCCGGCATACGCCTCGTCACCAAGCATCATCCCGGCCCACTGACGGTCGCTCATGGCCGACGTGCCCGAGTCCGTCAAGAGGTCGATGTAGACGTCGTCCGAGCGAAGCAGGAACGTGTTGTAGCCGGCCTCGCGGAGCGCCGCCTCGCGCTCGGGGCGCACAGTCACGGTGAGCGGCTCGACCATCTTGATCTTCCACGGCTCGGCCCACGACCGACGGCCGTGCTGCTGGCCCATCGTGTGAAGGGATTCGTTCGTCATGGTTCGGGTCTCCGCTTGGGCTCCGGGCCGCGCCGGGCGGGCGCCGGGGAGGGGCGGGCGGGTGGCGATGCCCGTCCCGGGGGCCACAGCGTAGCGCCGCACGGGTAGGAACACGCGGCATCGGGGACCGTTTCTGCCGCCCGGTGTGTACCGTCACGTCCGCCCGGTGTGTACCATCCGTGCGCATCTGCTGCCTCGCTTCGCGGGTGGCGACGCCGGGGTCTCCGAATGGCTGGAAGCGCACGATCTCGATGACGGACGCAGATCGCGGATCTCGGGGTGGAGGCGAGCCACATGCCGGCTGGGCCGCCGGCGAGATGTCGACCCTCGCCGCCGTCGCGGAGGCGTTCGTGCCGGGCGATGCAGAGCGGAGGGCCCGGCTGGCGGTCGATGCCCTCGCGGCGGGAACCGATCCCGACGACATCGCACGGCTCCGCCGGGCGCTGCGCCTGTTCGAGATCCGGTTCGTCAACCTCGTGCTGGCCGGACGCCCGGCGCGGTTCGCCGACATGTCCCCGGCGGATCGCGAGCGCTACCTCCTCGGCTGGGCGACCTCGCGCATCAAGGATCGCCGGGTTGCGTTCCAGGCGCTCAAGCGGCTGCTCTGCTTCCTCGCATACGCCGACCCGGGCGCGGATGGCACGAATCCGCGACTCGACCGAATCGGGTACGTCCCGGACCTGGACGTGCTCACGGACGAGCCCACGACGATCAGACCGGAGCTGATCACCTGGACGGCGGCGGACGGCGGGAGACCGTCGACCGTCACCCTCGAGGCGGACGTCGTGATCGTCGGATCGGGCGCCGGCGGGGGTGTCGTCGCGTGCGAGCTCGCGGAGGCCGGCCTTGCCGTGGTCGTCCTGGAGGCCGGCCCGTTCGTGGCGGAACCGGGCATGCCGACGGGCGAGCTCGCCGCATTCGACCGGCTCTACCTCGACCACGGCACGACCAGCGCGGCGGACACGGCCGTCGCGATTCTGGCGGGCTCGTGCGTGGGCGGCGGCACTGTCGTGAACTGGACCACGTGCATCGCCCCGCCGCCCGGGCTCCGCGAGGAGTGGGCTCGCGAGCACGGGCTCCACGGCTTCGACGGGTCGGTCGTCGACGCGGACATCGCGACCCTCGAGTCCGAGCTCGGGGTGACGGCTGCCAACCCGGTGGGCCCGAAGGACGCGGCGATCCTGCGGGGCGGAGCGGCAGCCGGGATCGGCGATGCCGCGGTCATCCGCCGCAATGCCGACTGCGGAGCCTGCGGGAGCTGCGGCTTCGGATGCCGGCGTGGCAACAAGGCGTCGGGCCTCCGCGTCCACCTGGCGCGCGCCCACTCGGCCGGCGCCCGGATCGTCGCGGACGCGGAGGTCGAGCGCGTCATCATCGAGGGCGGGCGAGCGGTGGGCGTGACCGCGACCGTGCGGCCAGCCGCCATGGGCGGCACCGGTGGCGCGGGAGCGACCCGCGCGGCTCGCGGCGGCGCGCTCGACGCCGCTCCCGCCGGCCACGCCGACGCCACCGCCGCGACCGGGGTTCGCGTGGTCGTGCGGGCGCGACAGGTCGTCGTCGCGGCCGGCGCGCTGCGGACGCCAGCGGTCCTGGAGCGATCCGGGATCGGGCACCCGGCCCTCGGCCGGAACCTGCGGCTCCACCCGGTCCCGGTGCTCGGTGCGCGCTTCCCCGAGCCGGTGGAGATGTGGCGCGGCGTCATGCAGGGCGCCCGAATCCTCGTGGAGCCGCGGCCGGGAGACGACCATGCGCGCTACACGATCGAATCGGCGCCCGGGCATCCGGGGCTGCTGGCCCTGGCGTTCCCGTGGGAGGGCAGCGGTGCGTTTGCCTCCTTGATGGATCGAAGCCGGTTCTTCGCGCCGCTCCTGGCGATCTGCCGGGACCTCGACGGCGGCCGCGTATCGCTGACGCGAACCGGCCGGGTGCGGATCGACTACCGGGTCAGCCCGCGCGACGCGGTCACGATGCGGGCTGCCCTCGCGACGATGGCACGCGTGGCGCGGGGGGCGGGGGCGACGGAGCTCGTTGCGCTCGGGACGCCCGCGCGCTGGCTCGATCTTTCTCGCGTCGCGCCGGCCGGCGGTGAGACGGGCATCGGGCCGAGCGGCTCCGAGCCGGCCTTCGCCGCGTACCTCGCCGAGCTGGCCCGCTGGGATCCGGCCCCGGGGCGGGGGATGGTCTTCAGCGCCCACCAGATGGGGACCGCGCGGGCAGGCGCCGACGCCGCGTTGCATCCCTGCGACCCGGATGGGCGCGTCCGCGCAGCCGGGACCGGGAGCGGTGGCGTCGTGGCGGGCCTGTACGTCGCCGACGCGTCGCTCTTTCCGACGGCAGCTGGTGTCAACCCGATGATCACCACGATGATCCTCGCCCGGCGCGTCGCGCGGACCGTGCTGGCCGAGGCTCGCGCTCGCGACTGACGCGGGAGGTCGGGGAGCGCCCAGGCCCAGCCCGCGGTGCGTGGCGCAGCTCGGCCTCCCCGTCCGTCGCGCCCGCGCGAATCCGCTCAGGTCGCTTCGACAACCTCCTCGGGCCGCGGCGGCACGGCCTGACGGCCCCGCGTCCAGACGATGATCGCGACCGCGACGATGATGATGACGCCGGCCACGAGGGTCCTGGGCGTGACCGATTCGCCCAGGATCAGCGAGCCGAGCGCGACGGCCACGATCGGGTTGACGTAGGCGTATGTCGCGACGAGCGGCAATGGCGCCACCCGCAGCAGCCACGCGTACGCCGTGAAGCCAATCAGCGACCCGACAGCGACGAGGTAGGCGAGGGCGGCGACGCTCTCCGGGGTCACATCCGCGGGGCGGAACCGGCTGATCTCGCCGGTCGCGAGCGCGACGACCCCGAGCATCACCCCACCGCAGAGCATCTGCATCCCGACGCCGACCAGCGGCCGCGCGGGCAGGTGGGCGCGGCTGCTGTAGAGGGACCCGATCGCCCACAGGATGGGCGAGCCGAGGAGGATCAGGGCGCCCGCGAGATCCACGGGCGCGCTCCCGCCGGCCGGCCAGACGAGCACACCGACCCCCGCGAACCCGAGCCCGATCCCGACCACAGTCGAACGGGAGAGGCGCAGGTCGAAGAAGAGCCGGCCGAGGATCGCAACCCAGACGGGCAGCGTGGCGATCAGCAGCGCGGCGATCCCCGACGCGACCGTCGTCTCGCCGAGCGCCACGAGGCCGTTGCCGCCCACCAGGAGGAACCCGCCGATGATCGCCGCGTCCCGCCATTCGCGCCGACCCGGCCGGGGCTCTCCTGCTCGGCCGCGCGACGTCACGGCGATGAGGAGCGTTCCGGCGATCAGGAAGCGGATCGAGCTCTGCGTGAAGGGCGGGATCGTGCCCACCGCGACCCGGATGGCGAGATAGGTGGATCCCCAGACGACGTAGAGGGCACCCAGGGCGAGCGCGACCTGGGCCCCGGGTGCGCCGAGCGTGCGGTGGGCGGCGGTTGCCATCCGGGAAGGATGCCAGCCGGCCTGCAGTCCCGCTGATGGGTTCCGTCCGCCGTGCGGTCGAGGGCTGCGCAGTCGCCTGCGGCCGCCCGTCGTGAGGGCCTTCCGAGCGTGCGACAATCGCGGGGCGATGCCGCTCGACGACCGCTACGACGATCTCGTCGCCAGCCTGGCCGGGTTCTACCGGGCATGGGTGATCCAGCTCGGGATCGAGCTGGGGCTCTTCGCTCGCCTCCGTGAGGCCGGGTCGAGCGGGCTGACGCGCGCCGACCTCGCCCGGGCCGCGACAGCCGCCGCTGAGCCCGTCTCCGCCTGGTGCGACGCCGCCTACGCGGCCGACCTCATCGCGGATGACGGGTCACGGGTCACCGTCGACGCGGACGTCGCGTCGATCCTGCTGGACAAGGACCGCACCGCCTACCTGGGCGGGCAGTTCACGTACACGGTCACGGCGAGCCTGGACTACGACCGGATGGCCGAGTACCTGCGCACCGGTGAGCCTGTCGGATCGCGATCGGCGCGCTACTACCGGGCGATCGAGGCGCTGACCCGCCAGGACATCGCGGTCTTCTTCGAGGAGGCGCTCGCCGCGCTTCCCGACCTCGTGGCCGACCTGGTCCGGGGGATCGACGTGATCGATCTCCACTGCGGCGGCGGCCGCTGGCTGGCGGCGATCGCGCGCCGGTTCCCGAAGGCGCGGCTCGTCGGCGTGGAGCCGGAGGCCGATTCGGTGACCCGCGCGATCCAGCTGGTGCAGCGCGCGGGCCTCGGGTCGCGGATCCGGATCGAGGCCCGCGAGGTGGACGAGAAGCTGGCTCTCGGCTCCTTCGACCTGGCCTACTTCCAGCACGCCCTCCACGAGATGCCGGACCCGGTCGTGGCGCTGCAGTCGGCGTGGCGCATGCTTCGGCCCCGGGGCCGGCTCATCGTCCTGGGTTGGTGCCTGCCTGACGGCCTCGAGGAATACGCGACCCTCCATGGGCAGCTGATCGCGGGCGTCGCGCTCGACGAGCTGTTCCACGGGGCGCGCCTGCGGACCGTCGCGCAGCACGCGGAGCTGTTCCGCGCCGCCGGGCTCCCCGAGCCCGAGGCGATCCCGCTCCCGTCCGACGCGACGCTCCTCGTCGTGCGACGCGACGCCTGACCGCTTGGCGAGCCGTCAGGCGTCGCGTGTCCGGTTGGACCGAGACAGCCCGGCGCGCGGTCAGTTGACGACGATCGTGCCGTGCATGCTGGCGTGGATCCCGCAGACGTACGCGTACGTCCCGGCAGTCGCGAACGTGCGCGTGTACGTCGAGCCGGTCGCGAGCGGGGCGCTGGAGGCCGTGCCGTCGTCCCACTTCACGCTGTGCGAGGGACCGTCCTGGTTGGTCCACGTCACGGTGGCTCCGGCCTTCACGGTCAGGCTGGCGGGCGCGAAGGCGAAGTTCTGGATCGTGACGGCGTCCCCGGCGGCCGCGGCAGGCTGGCTCGCGGCAGGACTCGCCGGGGCGCTCGCCGCCGGGCTTGCTACAGCCACGCTGGCGGCGGGACTCGCGGGTGCC
>JADGQH010000139.1 GCA_017881985.1 Chloroflexota bacterium
CCGGGGCAATCGAGAGCATGGCTTCCCCGGTCCGGGCGCGGCGCGCGACCGGCAGGTCGGAGCGTCCGGTGTCCCGTGCCGCGGATGGCGGCGGGCCGACCAGCGGCGCCCCGAGGCCGAGGCGCCGGGACTCCCCGAGCGTCCGCCTCGCCGCGACCTGGGGATGATCATCGGGTCCGCTCGGTTCGGCCGACACCACCTCTGCCACGTTCGGCCGCGAGCCGGCCGCGGGCTCCCGGGCCGCGGGCTCCGCTGCTGCCTGCCTGCCCGCGGTCGCGTCACCCGGCGCATCAGCCGTCGTCGGCACGGGCGTCGAGGTCCCTGCATCGCGTTCGGGCGGCGATTCGGACGCGATCACCCGGGCCAGCGCAAGGACCGGGAGCGGCGCGCTCGCGTCGGCAACGCGCGTCGCCGCGATGGCCGGCGTCTCCGTCGCGAGCCGCGCGACGGGCAGCGCACGAAGCCCGAGGCTTGATGGGTCACTCGCCGAGATCCCGGATGACGCCGCCTCGGCTGCTTCGGCGCCCGCATCGTCGAGCCCGGGGACGTCCGAGCTGGCCCCGGGCGCGGGATCCGCGGCACCGCGCGGGGGAAGCGCGGCCACGGTCGTGACCCCGCGCTGCACGCTGGGCCGGCCGCGCCTGGGAGCCGTCGCGGAGGGCATCGGCGGCGCGACCCGCGGGTCGGAGCCGGATGGCACGCGCTGGACCAGCGGGACCGTGATGCCGCTCACGAGGCCCGCCGGACCGTCGGACGTCACGTCGTGGCCGAGCGGCACCAGGATCGGGTCGGGCGTGCGGCGGCTCGCCAGGTCGCGGGCGAAGGCTGCGCTCGGGGCGGTGAGGGGCGCCGCGCCGACGGTCCGCTGCACCGGGCCCAGGTCTCGCCAGGCGGCGGGACGCGATTCGGCGCGCGGCCCCGGGCCGGGATCCCCTGGCGCGGACAACCCTCCCGCCGGCGCGGCGGGCACATCTTCGGACGCGCCTTCAGGTGCGGCGGGCGCCGGATCATCGCGGCCCGGTGCGCCGCGAAGCCAGTTCATGAAGGGCCAGCGCACGACGAACTCACTCCTCTTCGGTCAGGCGCCGGTTGATCCCCGCGATCTCGTCGACGAAGCGGTGCCGGTCCGGGTGCTCCAGGTCGAGGATCTCGTCCATGGACCAGTGAAGGTGGTAGGCGACGTACGCGACCTCCTCGAAGAGGCGGTCGGCCGCGTACGTCAGGATTCCCCCGGCGAGGCGCCCCCGATCTCGACGCTGAACTCGTGGCGGCAGGCCGGACAGGTTACGGACGCCTGGGACGTCCCCTCCTGGTTGACGCGGCGGTAGAGGTCCTGGAGGAACGCGAGGTCCGAGGCGAACATCCCCTCGATGACCTGCGGCGTGACCATCGAGACGGTCCCCAGCCGGGACACCACCCGGCTGAGCAGGATCACCGTCAGGTACGCCTCGTTCTCCCGGACGCGCGGGTCGCGCAGCGGGAGGATCTCGTCGCGAGCCGTCGCCAGGCGCATCGCCCCCTCCCGGTGGAGGGTGCCCGCGTCGTCGACATAGCCACGCGGCAGGACGAACGGGAACTCGGTCCGCAGGCCCGCCGGCGCGGGGCCGGACGCGCCGCCGGAGGCGGCTGCCGGCCCCGCGATCAGGTCGAGCGCCACGTCACTTGATCCGCTCGAGCCGCTCGCAGACGATCGTGACGCTCTCGACCGACGGCGTGTTGTCCCCGGCCTTCATCCCGGTCGCCTCGAACTTCGAGATCCACGCGTGGAAGAAGTTGTATCGGGCGACCTCGCCGCCGGCGAAGTCGTACTGGACGATGGAGCCGTCCTTGCGGGCGCCGGTGATGGCGCCGTCGAGGGCAGCCTTGTGCCAGTTGTAGAGATCCATGCTGGCGTCGGCGGCGCGCTTCAGGGTGATGGTCGGCGGCTTCGTCGCCCCGATCATCTTCTTGAGGATGGGCTTGCCGAGGGCATCATTCGCCTTCAGCTCCACGACCTCGATCTCGGAGCTGATGCCGCCCACCTCCTGGAAGGAAGCGATCGTGACGCCCCCGATCTCGATCTTGAAGCGCTGGGCGACGAGCGAGTCGAAGGGCGTCGCGGAGGGGAGTCCGGCTGCCATGGATGTGGATCCTCCAGTCTGTCGTCAGGCAGGGTAGTTGGGCGTCCTCGTCACTCGCTGAGCGACGTGCCGCCGGAGAACTGGGCAAGGCGGAAGATCACGAACTCGGCCGGCTTCACCGGGGCGACCCCGATGTCGACGATGAGCTGGCCGGCATCGATCGACTCCGCGGTGTTGTTCTCGCCGTCGCACTTGACGAAGAAGGCTTCGGCCGGCGACGCCCCGAAGAGCGCCCCGTCGCGCCAGGTGCGGACGAGGAACGACCCGACCGTGCGCTTCACGCGCTCCCAGAGGTCCATGTCGTTCGGCTCGAAGACAACCCACTGCGTCCCGAGCAGGATCGACTCCTCCATGTAGTTGAAGAGGCGTCGCACGTTGAGATAGCGCCATGCCGGGTCCGACGAGAGCGTCCGGGCGCCCCAGACGCGGATCCCGCGACCGGGGAAGGTGCGGATGCAGTTGACCCCGATCGGGTTGAGCTGGTCGTGCTCCGCGCGGGTCAGGTTCAGCTCGAGCGAGATGGCGCCCCGCACGATCTCGTTGGCGGGCGCCTTGTGCACCCCCCGCTCGCCGTCGCTGCGGGCCCAGATGCCGGCCATGTGACCGGATGGCGGCACGAACGCGGCCTGGCCCGCGATCGGGTCGAAGACCTTGATCCACGGCCAGTAGAGCGTGGCGTACTTGGAATCGTAGCCGGCCTTGTCCTGGCGCCACTCCTTGATCTGCTGGGCGTTGTAGTCGGGCGGGGCGTCGAGGATCGCGACGCGATCGCCCATCAGCTCGCAGTGGGCCATGATCGCGAGCTGGACCGCCTTGACCCCTTCGAGGTCGATGACGCCGCGCTGGTAGAGCGCCATCAGGTCCGGCGCCGCCACCATCGTGATCTCCTCGACCGCCTCGAGGCCGCCGAACCCGGTCCGGTCCGCGGTGTTGCCGACATACTCGTCGGGCGTGACGCGCGCGGGCGTGGCGCTCGTCCCGCCGGCCAGCATGGCCTTCGTCCCGGTGGCAGGGGCGACGTCGCCCTTGGCGGTCTCCTCCAGGCGGACCAGCTTGGAGGTCTTCGTCGCGGTGAGGACGTTGTTGCGGCCCTTCTTGAGGCTGACGTTGTCGTAGACCTCGGTCTCGCTGCCGCGCGTCACGACGAGCTTGAAGACGCCCTCGCCGGGCTCGCCCGGGTCGCCCACCTCGACGGACACGTCGTTGCCGGTGGCGCCCGCATCGAGCGCGACCACGCGGAAGGCCGCCTGGCCCTTGTCCGTTGAGCTCGGCAGCTCGAGGCGCGCGGTCGGGGCACCAGCACCGTCGGCGCCGATCCGGACGATATAGGCGGTCGTGCCCCCGTTGAGGAAGAACCCGTAGACGGAGTGGGCCAGGTACGACCCCTCCATGAAGTCGCCGAACGAGGCGACGAACTGCGTCCAGTTCGTGACCATCACCGGCGTGTTGGCGGGCCCCTTCTGGGCGAGGCCGACGAAGGCCGCGACGGCCGTCCCGACCCCCTCGATCGGGCGCGAGGCGGCCTGGACCTCCTCGACGTAAACGCCGGGCGAAAGGTAGTTCGGCATGCGGATCGGCCCTCCCGGGCTGCGAAGGTAGGGACCGGTCGAGCGTGGCACCGGGGGCCCGATCGCGGCAACGGGCGACCGGACAGCCGAAGGGGCCGGTCGGGCTGCCCGATGGGGCACCGGGGGCGACCCGATCGGCTGCCCCAGGGCGGCTTGCCGCCCGACGGACACCTTGCGAGGCTGACCGGGCGGGTCGACGTGCCCGCGGCCGACTGCGCGCCTGCCCGGAACGCGATCGGGCGGGCCCGCGACCAGCGTCCCGCGACGGACCACCAGGGGTGCACCGGATGATCGAGGAAGTCGACGAGACGCTTCGGGGCCTGATCCGGACCGAGGTCCTGAGCGGGAGCCAGGTGGAGGTCTCGTTCGACGCCCCCACCAAGGACTGGGCGTCGCGACGCAACGCCCCGACGATCAACCTCTACCTCTACGACATCCGAGAAGACCTGTCGCGGCGCGACGCCGCCTGGGCCCCCGTGTACGCCGCGGAGGGCTACGTCACCGGCCACCAGCCTCCGCCGCGGCACTACAAGCTGCAGTACATGGTCACCGCGTGGACGCAACGTCCGGAGGACGAGCACCGGCTCCTCTCGGCGTGCCTCGCCGCGTTCCTCCGCCACGAGACGCTCGGCCCATCCGAGATGACGGGAGCGCTCGCCGAGCAGCCGCTGCCGGCCATGGTGAGCGTGGGCCTGCCGCTCGGGCCGGACCGCTCCATCGCCGACGTCTGGTCGGCCCTCGGTGGGGAGCTGAAGCCGTCGCTCGACGTGATCTTCAACGCGCCGTTCGTGGTCGGTCGGAGCCTGTCCGCCGGCGCACCCGTTCGCGAGCTGCCGCGGCTCTCGATCGCCCGCGCCGACGATGGCGGCGAGCCGGAGCACCCGGCACGCGCCATGGCGGGCCGTGGGAACGCCCTGGTCCGCCGGGGCAGGCCGCTGTCCCCCGACGAGACGCCCGTTGCCCAGGACGAGACCGTGGTCGGCGGCTCGAAGGCGAAGCCCGGGCGCACGTACCGGATCCGCGGCTACCCGCGGCCCTGACCGTCGATGACCGGCGGCCCAGCATGACCCTCGCGTCCCCCGTCACCGACGCGTCCGTCCGCCACCTTGCCGCTCGGCTCGAGCTGGTCGAGGCCCGGATCCGCGTGGCGGTCGCTCGCCGGCGGGCCACCGACCCCGACCCCGACGATCGGTTCCGGGGCCTCTACGTCTCCGACGCCCAGGTCGACGAGATGCTGGCCGGCGCGCCTGTGCCGCTCCTGCCCGCCGCCCCGGACGCGGAGGCGACGGCGCGGCTGCAGGCCCTCGAGGCGGGCGCGGACGCGGCCGAGGCGGCGGGGGTCGACGTGCGACTGCGCCGGCTGATCCGGTCATTTGCGCTCGAGCAGCTCGACGTGGAGCTCCTGCTCGTCGCGCTGGCGCCGGACCTCGACCCGCGCTTCGAGCGCCTGTACGGCTACCTCCACGATGATGTCTCGCGCCGCAGGGCGAGCATCGGCCTGGCCCTGGAGCTGGTCGGTGCAGGCGGCGCGTCGGGCGCGGGCCGGGCGCGGCTCGGGCCGTCGGGGCCGCTCATCGCAGGCGGGCTCCTGATCGTCGAGGACGTCGACCGGCCCTTCCTGACACGTGCGCTCCGCGTGCCGGACCGCGTCGCCGGCCATCTCGTCGGCGACGACACGACCGATCCGCTCGTGGCCGCCCTCGAGGTGACGCCGTCCGGGCGGGATCTCGCTGGCGCCGGGCCGCTGGAGCGCGGCCTGCGCGCTGGGGCGCGCCTCGCCTATGTCCGCGAGCGCATCGGCACCGCCCCGCTCACCGTGGCCGCCCGCGCGCTGGCGCGCCTGGGGCCGCCGCCCGTCGTCGTCGACCTGGGCCGCCTCGGGCCGCACGAGGAGATCGGGGAAGCGGCAACGGCCGCGATCCGCGAGGCACGGCTCCGCGGCGCCGGCCTGCTGGCCGGTCCTGTCGAAGTGCTCGCCGAACGGGGCGCCGCTGCCGTCCGCGCCTTCGCGGAAGCCGGCTGCGTGACGGTCCTGCACGGCGCGCGTGGCTGGGATCCCGCGTGGTCGCGGACGGTCGCGTTCCTCGTCGAGGCGGAGCTCCCGACGGCGACCGAGCGTCGCGACGTTTGGCTGGCGGCCCTCGACGGGTCGGCGTCGGACGAGATGGCGGCGGCGATCGCCGCGCTCCCCTACCGGCTGGCACCCGAACAGGTCGAACGCGCGGCCGAGGCGGGCCGCCTGACCGCGGCGGCGTCCGGCCGGGCGCTCGGCGTCGGAGACGTCGCGGCCGGCGCTCGATCCCAGAACGCGGCCGGCCTGGATCGCCTGGCGCGCCGGATCGAGCCGCGCGTCGGCTGGGCGGACCTTGTCCTGCCGGCGCCGGTCGTGGAGCAGCTCGGCGAGCTGACCGCGCGGGCGCGCCACCGCGACCGCGTCCTCGACGATTGGGGCCTTGCCCGGACGTCGCTCAAGGGACGCGGCGTGACCGCCCTGTTCGCGGGCGACTCCGGCACCGGCAAGACCATGTCGGCGGAGGTGATCGCCCGGTCGCTCGGCCTTGACCTCTACGTGATCGACCTCTCGACGATCGTGGACAAGTACATCGGCGAGACGGAGAAGAACCTGGACCGCGTCTTCAACGAGGCGGACCGGGTCAACGGCGTCCTGCTCTTCGACGAGGCCGATGCGATCTTCGGCAAGCGCTCGGAGGTGAAGGACGCCCGCGACCGCTATGCCAACGTGGAGGTCGCCTACCTGCTCCAGCGGATGGAGGTGTTCGACGGGATGGCGATCCTCACCACGAACCTCCGCGCCAACGTGGACGAGGCGTTCCTCCGGCGGCTGGACGCGATCGTCGAGTTCCCGGTACCCGACGTCGAGGATCGCCGGCGCCTCTGGGAGCGCAACCTCCCCGGGGCGCTCCCGATGGCGGACGACATCGACCTCGACTTCCTGGCCCGCCGCTTCACGCTCTCGGGCGGGAACATCCGGAACGTGGCGGTGGGCGCCGCCTTCCGCGCGGCCGAGGGCGAACGGCGCGTGGCCATGGCCGACCTCGTCCGCGAGACGGCCCGGGAGTACCGCAAGCTGGGCCGCCTCTGCGTGGAGGCCGAGTTCGGCTCGTGGTTCAGCGTGGTGGCGAGCACCTGAGATGGAGACGCACCGGCGGCACGCGCGGCCGAGCAGGGATTGACGGGAGCGGGACGATGTCAGACGACGCCACGGCCATGCGGGAGGACGCGAGCATGCACCGCCACGAGCACGAGCGGGAGACGCCGCCACGCCGGCCGATCCGGCGGTCGGGCGATGAAGCCGCCGCGACGGCGCTCGCGGCCCGGGCCGCTGCCGCGGGACGAACGGACGCGCTCGGCCCGGCCTCGGTCCTGCGCCTCCAGCGTGCGGCGGGCAATGCCGGCGTCGCCGGGCTCTTCGACGGCGAGGCGGAGCCGGAATCGCCGGTGAAGGACGTGGTCGGCCGTGGAGGCGGAGCCCCGCTCGCTCCCGCCGTCCGGCAGCGCATGGAATCGAGCTTCGGGACGGACTTCTCCGACGTCCGGGTCCACGCCGGCGGGGGTGCGGCTGCGTCGGCCCGCGCCGTCGACGCCCACGCGTACACCGTCGGCAACGAGATCGTCCTGGGCGACGGCCACGCCGAGGGCTCGGCGGCGCACGAGCGGACGCTGGCGCACGAGCTGACCCACGTGGTCCAGCAGCGATCCGGGCCCGTGGAGGGCACCCCCGCCCCCGGCGGGATCTCGGTCAGCAGCCCGAGCGATCGCTTCGAGCGCGCCGCCGAGACGACCGCCGATCAGGTCATCTCGACGGGGCGAGCCGCCGACGGCCCGGGCCAGGCGGCGCCGGCGATCCAACGCGAGGCCGCGCCCGAAGATCAGAACCAGATCCAGGAGCTCGCGATCCAGCGTCGCGACGAGACGGAGGAAGAGCCGGAAGACGTGCCGAGGCCCGAGGATGGGCCGCACGAGGTCCAGCGGCCCGAGGGATCTCCAAGCGAGGCGCAGCGGCCCGAGGGCGGTGAGCAGACGCAGGGCCCCCGGCCCGAGGACGGTGAGCAAACGCAGGGCCCCCGGCCGGAGGAGGAACAGGACGAGGTCCAGCAGCTCGCGATCCAGCGCCGGGCCTCGCGGCGGGCAGGTGGCGGGGCCGCGGCTGGGCAGCGCTAGCACCCTTCACCGCGGGTCCTCAAGCCCCCGCACCATCTGGCGTGCCCGCCTTCGGTGCTCTCTTCGAACAGCGAGCGTGACCGGAATCACACCGGCTCATGGATTCCAGGCATCTGAGCACGACATCGCCGGCGAAACGCGGGCGGTTTCGGCGGCGAAGTGAGCGCGAGCTTCCCCGATCTGATCAGCAGGCCTGATGAAGATCGGGCGGGCCGATCGCTCGCACGCACGAGCGGCCACGCGCAGGCCGACAGGTCGCGCGACGAGGGAGCCCGGGCGACCACGCGGGGGCCGGGACCGGCGCCCCGCTTCTGCAGCGTCTCGGCAGGGGCGCGCCTCAGATGAGGCCCTGGCGGATCGCGTAGGCGACCGCGTGGGTCCGGTTGCGGAGATCCAGCCGCGACGTCACGTCGTGGATGACGTTCT
>JADGQH010000355.1 GCA_017881985.1 Chloroflexota bacterium
TCAGGCCCAGTCCCGCCAGGCCCCACCGGGCGACCGACCGATGGCGATCGGGCCCTCGGCGCAGGTCGGCCAGCCACAGGGCGGCGAGCGCGGGGAGCGCGACGATCCCCAGGAGGTGGGCCTGCTGGACCACCGCCTGCGCAGCGCCCGCGGCAAGCCACCAGCGCGCGTTGTGCGTCGTCCAGGCGCGCCACCCGCAGGCGAGCGCGAGCGCCGCTGCGAGCGGCAGGAGGTTCGGGTTCCAGATGAAGGTCGAGCCGCCCACCGCCGTGGCCGACGTCGCGGCGAGCAGGCCGGCGATCAGCCCGGCGACGGGCCCGCCCATCGCGCGGCCGAGCCACCAGACCGCACCGACAGCTGCGATCCCGGCCAGCGCGATCCACAGGACCACCGCGGTCGGGTCCGTGCCGCCGGCGGGGATCGCGGCCGGCGCGAGCAGGTAGTAGTAGAGCGCGCCGTGGTGGACGTTGCCGATCGACGTCTGCGGGCCCAGCAGCGGCACCACGCCGTGCGTGACGAACGCCTGGAGCGTCGCCATGTCGACGCCCTGGTCCGAGTCCCACCCGCCGCGCTCCGCGAGGCCAGGGAGCCGAAGCAGGGCCGCGATGACGACGACGCCGCCGAGGACGGCAAGATCGCGCGTCCGCGTTGGGAGCGCCGTCAGACGGGCGCCCGCACCGCGCCAGCCCGCCGTGGGCGCCGGTGTCACGCGGGCTCCCGTCTCACGAGGGCCCGGCCGCGCGTGACCGGCTCCCGCGCATCTCGAGCGCCTCTGGTGGGAGCTGCGGCGGCCGGATGCCGGCGGCGAGGTCACGGGCCCGCCCCATGTTGACCGCGTCATACCCCTCGTCCATGCCGGGCGTCTCGAGGTAGTACGCGACGTGGGCCAGCGCGGGGTGGGTCAGGATCCGGGCCAGGCCATCGCCCCCGATCTCCCCTGCGGCGAGGTGCTGGTGACGATCACCGCGCGACCCGAACGACACCCTCGAATCGTTGAGGTGGACCATCGAGAGGCGCTCCAGGCCGATCCGGGCCGCGATCAATTCCACCAGCGCATCGACATCATCCGCGCTACCGATGGCGACGCCCGCGCCCCACAGGTGGGCCGTGTCGAGGCAGAGCCCGACCCGGTCGGTCGCGATGCCCCGTGCGCCGATCGCGTCGAGGATCCGGGCCAGCTCGTCGACGGTCGTGCCCAGGCCGTCGCCGCTTCCCGCCGAGTTCTCGAGCACCAGCGTGGCTGCGTCCGCACCCGCGGGCGCCTCCGCCAGGACCCGGGCGACGCCGTCCGCCAGCCGCGCGATCCCGGCCTCGACGCCCGCGCCCCGGTGGGACCCGACATGGACGTTGACGAACCGCGCCCCGTACGCCGGCGCCACCGCGAGCTCCCGCGAAAGGACGCCGATCGATCGCTCGAAGAGGTCCGGGTCCGGCCCAGCCAGGTTCACCAGGTAGGCGGCATGGATCGCGAGCGGTCCGAGCCCCAGCTCCGCGACCTTCGAGCGGAACGCCGGGAGCTCGTCGGGGAGCGCGTCCCGGCGGCGCCACGCCGTCGGGTTGTCGGCGAAGAGCTGGAGCGTGTCGGCGCCGATCGCCGCCGCGCGCTCGGCCGCGCGGACCATGCCCGGCCCGAGGGGCAGGTGCGCCCCGAGGCGGCGGCCTCCGGGGAGTGGCGAACGCAGCGCCGCGCCCGCTCCGATGGCCGCGATCGCGCTCGTCTCCACGGCGAGCGGGCTGGTCGTCGCGGCCGAATCCGAGCGTCGCGCAGGCATCCGCGGGATCGTACATGAGCCCGGACTGCCGGGGCAGCGACCGCCGCCGGTCGGTGCGCCCTGCTCCCGTTGTCAACTCCGCCGCTGTTGTGTCGCCCGCCCGCGATCACGCCCGTTCGAGCGCCGGTTCAGCGGGCGCGAGGCGCCTTGCTCGACGTGTACTCGCCCGCGACGATCGGCT
Source organism: Chloroflexota bacterium (assembly GCA_017881985.1). Classification (GTDB taxonomy): domain Bacteria; phylum Chloroflexota; class Limnocylindria; order Limnocylindrales; family CSP1-4; genus CTSoil-043. The sequence goes on from JADGQH010000355.1 coordinate 1,954, forward strand.
CGATCAGCCCGAAATCCCCGTCGCGGCGCCGGTAGAGCACGTTCACGCGCTCGTTCTCCGCGTTCACGAAGACGAAGAACGCGTGTCCGAGCGATTCCATCTCGGCGATGGCGTCCTCCTCGAACATCGGCTGGATCGCGAAGCGTTTCGACTTGACCACGCGCCGCTCGCGTTCGCCATCTGCCGTCCCATCGGCGATCTTCGAGAGGATCTCCTTCTCCTCGGGCCCGCGGGCCCGGACGCGCGGCTTCTCGCGGTGGTCCACGGCGCGCCGCTCGACCTTGTCGACGACCTCGTCGATCGCAGCCTCATACGTAACGGCGTCAGCCCGACCGCGCAACGGCTGGCCGTCGATCACCAGGGTCACCTCGGCGATCCGCGAGTCGTCGGTGCTCTTGTGATGCTCGACGGAGATCTCGAGAATCGCGTCCGTCCGGTCATCGAGGAAGCGCTCGAGGCGCCGCATCTTCCGCTCGGCGTACTGTCGCACGGCGTCCGGGACATCGAGGTTCTTGCCCTTGACGATCGTCCTCACGGGTGACCTCCAGGGTGGCGGTGGCCCGCGACGCGAGG
>JADGQH010000356.1 GCA_017881985.1 Chloroflexota bacterium
CCCGGCATGCCGGTGGTGGCCGTCGGCCTCGCCGGGCTCTTGTGGGTCGTGCGAAGCCGTTCCGTCCGCCTGCTCGTCGCCTCCACGGTGGCGACCTTCGCCATCACGACGCTCGCCTTTCCCGTCCAGACCACCTGGGGCACCTACCTGCACGCTGCGGCGCCGGCGCATGTCCTCCTGATCGTCAGCGGGCTCGCCGGGCTCGACGCCGGTCTCGCATGGGTCGGCCGCCGACGCGCATGGACGCGGCCCGTTGCCTGGCTCGGCCCGCTCTTCGCCGGCGCGGGGGCGCTCCTCTTCCTGGGCCTCGGGATTCCGACGTACGGCAGCAACGCGGCGGGCACCGAGGCTCGGTATGCCGCGCTGACTGCCCGCTTCGCCGCCCTTGGCGATCCGCTGGACCCGAACGTACCGCTGATCGCCAACCACCCGATCTGGGTCGCCGAGGCGAACCGGGTCCACGCCCTGGCGCTCCCGGACGAACCCGTCTCGAGCGTGCTCGAGATCGCCCGGACGTTCGACGCCCGCTACGTTGTCCTCGACGGGACGCATGGGAGCTGGCCCGCCCGACTCGCGACGGACCCCGACGCCCGCTGCCTGGCGCCGGTCGCACTCCCGCCCGCGGCCGGCACGCCAGCCGGAACCACGGACTTCAGCGTCTACCGGGTCGCGTGCCCATGACCGGCCCGTATACTGCGACGGAGATGAGCGCCGAGATCGGGGCCGGGGATGTCGGGACAGGCCGCTTCGACAGCGTGTACGCGGAGGCCAAGTCCGCGCTCGGCTATGCCGCCAATTCGCTGCGTGCCCTGACCGAGCAGTACCGCGAGGCGTATCACGCAGATCTCGCTGCATGGCACGCGGAGCACGACGAGCTGGACCGGGAGGAGCTCGAGGCGCTCGGGGCGCCGTCCGGCAACGGAACCGGGTCCGGCGAGCCGACCCACGGCGGCGAGCTTCGGCAGACCGTCGCCCTCGGGGCCAGCGAGCTGGGCGAGCGCGGGACGGAGCTCTCGCGACTGGAGCTCGCCGTTCGCGGGCTGGAACGAACGTGGCTCTTCCTGGAACGGGGCGATGCGACGCTCCAGGGCGCTCCGTCCGCGCCGGACCTGCCCGACGACCTGCGGATGCGGCTGGTCGAGGCGCGCGAGGCGGAGCGCGTCCGCCTGGCCCAGGAGGTCCATGACGGCCCCGCCCAGGCGCTCGTGAACGCGATCTTCCAGGCCGACTACATCGAGCGGGTGCTCGACACCGACCCAGGCACTGTGCGCACGGAGGTGCGCTTCCTGCGGGAGCGCCTACGCCGCCAGCTGGACGACGTGCGCGCCTTCATCACCCAGCTGCGCCCGCCGCTGCTGGCCGAGCTCGGGCTGGACGGATCCATCGAGGACGGTGTCGCGACGATGCGCGCGCTCACCGGCGCAACGATCGAGACGGATCTTGCCGCTCCCGCGAGCCAGCTCTCCGACGAGGGCCAGGTGGTCGTCCTCCGCGTCATGCAGGAAGCCCTCCAGAACGTGCGGCGCCACGCCGAGGCGAAGGTTGTGCGAGTGAGCACCCGCCTCGAGGACGATGGCTGGACGCTCGAGGTGAGCGACGACGGTCGGGGCTTCGACATCGACACCGTGAGCGCCCGGGGGCGCCGCAGCTTCGGGCTCCAGTTCATGCGCGACCGGGCGGAGCTGATCGGCGCGCGCTTCGAGGTACGATCCCACCCGTCCGGGGGCACCGTGGTTCGGCTCGCCATTCCCGTCGGGATCGTGAGGAGGTAGGCAGTCGATGTCGTATGGTGGGCCCGACCGTCGGCGGGGCGGCCCCGACCGGCGCGCGGTAGGCGAACGGATTCGCATCCTGATCGTCGACGACCACGCCCTCGTCCGTGTCGGCATGCGGGCGATCCTGGAGCGCGAGCCCGACTTCGAGATCGTGGGCGAGGCCGAGGACGGTCGTGCAGCCCATGACGCGGCCCTCGAGACCGACCCGGCGATCATCCTGATGGACCTCTCGCTCCCGGCGCCGGGCGGAATCGAGGCGACCCAGCGGATCAAGCGGGACCTCCCCGCGACCGGGATCATCATCCTGGCGTCCGACGAGGACGAGGAGGCGCTCTTCCAGGCGATCCGTGCCGGGGCTGCGGCATTCATCCTCAAGAACGTCGGGCCGGACGACCTCGTGACGATCATCCGGCGGGTGAGCGAGGGCGAGTTCCTCATCAACGACAAGGTCTTCGCGAAGCCGGCCGTCGCCAGCCGCGTGCTCAAGGAGTTCCGCGAGCTTGCCGTCTACGGCCAGGAAGCCGCCCCGATCTTCGCCCCGCTCTCCCCGCGCGAGGTGGAGATCCTGGACAACATCGCCCAGGGCATGACCAACAAGCAGGTCGCCTACGCGCTCTCGATCAGCGAACAGACCGTCAAGAACCATATGAGCTCCATCCTCCGGAAGCTCTCCGTCAACGACCGGACCCAGGCCGTGGTCTACGCCATGCGCCAGGGCTGGATCCGGATGCCGGAGGACTGACGC
>JADGQH010000140.1 GCA_017881985.1 Chloroflexota bacterium
CGGCATCGACGCGCGCCGATGAGCCACGGCCGGCATCGGCGCGCCCGGCATCGCCGCGCCCCGCATCGCCGCGCCCGGCAGGGCTCGGTCCCGCCGCACGCCCCGACCGTCGCGGCCCAGCGGGGCGTCGGCCACCGGGACCGCCCCGGCGGGGGACTCGCTGATGGGCGAGGGCCGCGCCCGCATCGCCGCCAGCATCCTCAACGCGAACCTCGGCAACCTTGCGTACGAGGTCCGGCGAGTCATCCGGGCCGGCGCGGACCGGATCCACCTCGACGTGATGGATGCCCGCTTCGTGCCCAACCTGACGTTCGGTGCGGGCACCATCCGGGCCCTGCGACCCGTCACGAAGGTGCCCTTCGACGCGCACCTGATGATCGCCCAGCCGGGCCGCTGGCTCGACGAGTTCCTCGAGGCTGGCTGCGACTCGATCACGATCCACGTCGAGATCAGCGAGCCGATCGAGCCGGTCCTCCGACGGATCCGGGCGGCCGGCCGGGCCGCGGGTCTGGCGCTCCGCCCGGGCACGCCGCTCGCCACCCTCGAGCCCTACCGGGAGCTCCTCGACATCGTGATGGTGATGACCGTGGAGCCGGGCTTCGGCGGCCAGGCGTTCATGGCCGACGTCGCGAAGGCGAAGATCCTCCCGGCACGCGACCTCCTCTCGCACAAGCCGTGGGGCGGCGAGGTCCACGTCGATGGCGGGGTGAACCGCGAGACCGCCGAGCTCGTTGGGGGCCTGGGCGCGGATGTGCTCGTGGTGGGCACGGCGCTCTTCACCAAGGGCCGCGACCAGGCCCGCGAGGTGCGCCTCGTTCGGACGCTCGCCGACGAGGGGTTCGCGAACGACCTGAACGCCGGGGTGCCGCCCCGCCCGCGCGACGAGATGGTCCGCTTTGCGCAGCTGCCGAAGCACCTGGCGGGCCCGCTCCGCGATGCGATCGAGAAGCTCGACGTCCCGGTCCTCATGCTGCGCGGCGACGGGCAGATCAACCCGGACGGCGTCCGCGACTACGACCTGCTGGTCCCGCGGAGCGCCGAGGGCTGGGCGCGCGACCACTTCACGGAGGCGCGCGACGCCGCGTCCGCGGATGCCGCCGCGTGGCGGGCGCGGCTCCTCGCCGCGGCGGGAGACGCGCGGCCCGATCCCGGGGCCTGAGGTCGGTGCGGGCGCTGCTCCAGCGTGTCAGCCGCGCCGAGGTCCGGGTGTCCGGCGAACGCGTCGGCGCGATCGGCCGCGGCCTGCTCGTCCTCCTGGGGGTCGCGCCCGGTGACGACGAGGCGACTGCCGATTCGCTTGCGCGCCGGATCGTGGAGCTCCGGATCCACGAGGATGCCGTCGGCCGGACGAACCTCGCCCTCGGCGACGTCGGCGGTTCCGTGCTCGCGGTGAGCCAGTTCACGCTCTACGCGGATCTCAGGCGCGGACGCCGGCCGGGATTCGTCGGGGCGGCTGCGCCGGCCCACGCGGAGAGGCTCTACCGCCGCTTCTGCGACGCCCTGGAGGCGACCGGGACGCGCGTCGAGCGCGGGCGGTTCGGCGCGGCGATGGAGGTCGAGCTCGTGAACGACGGGCCATTCACCATCTGGCTCGACAGCGCGGATCGCTGACGGCGCCGGACGTGCAACGACCCGGCGCATGGCCGGGTCGGGCGGCAGCGGAGCCGGGGCGACGGGCGCCCCGGTGACGGGTCAGCGGCTCTTCTTGGTCTGCGTGCGCCGGCAGCGGGTGCAGACGAGCTTGCGGGTCGTGATGCCGCCTTCGACGACGGCGAGCGGCTGCAGGTTCGGCTGGTAGCGGCGGTGCGCACGGACGCGGTTCATCCCGCTCGACTGCGGGTTGAAGCCGCCCATGGAGACCTTGCCGCAGATCGCGCAGCTCCGGGCCATCAGGTTCCTCAGTTCAGGGGTACTCGGTCGACGGGCAGCCCGCCGTTCCCATCTGCCCCCTCGGCACGCGGAAGCGCCGCCGGGGAGGGGGTCCGGGGAGGCTGTATGCTAGCACATCGTCCGCGTCCAGCCGTCGAATCGCGAGGAGATCCCGATGCCCGAGGAGCCGACACGTGCCGTGCCGGGCCGGGCCGTCGTGGCACGCCGGGCGCTGAGCGAGATCGTGCGCGACGCTGCGCTCGGCAGCTACGGCGTCACCGGCCTCGCCGAGCCCACCCTCCTGGCGCGCTGCCGGGCGCGGCTGGGGCTGGGGAGCCGGGCGATCCGCGTGACGCTCCACCCGACGGTCTCGACCGAGGTCTGGCTGACGGTCGCCTATGGCGTCCCGGTCGCGGAAGTCGCGCGGCAGGTCGACTCGGCAGTCCGCTACCGCCTCGAGCGGGCGCTCGCGCGGGAGGTCGGCCCGGTGTCGATCCACGTGCAGGGCCTGAGCAGCCGGCGCTTCGCCTCGCCCCCAGCCGATCCGACCCCGCCGCCGGCCGTCACCGCCTCCCGCGTCGAGCCGATGGCGGCCCCGGCAGGTGCCGACTCGGCACCGGTGCCCGACCCCGCCCGCCCGAGCTCCACGGTCGGGGCTGCCTAGCGTGGTTCGACTCGCCTGCGACGGCGCCGGGCTGCTTGGGGCGGTCCGGGCGGCCGTCGCGAACCTCGAGCGCCACGCCGAGGAGATCAACGCTCTCAACGTCTTCCCCGTTCCGGACGGCGACACCGGCTCGAACATGCTGGCGACCTGCACGGAGATGCTGCGCTACGTCCGCGACGATTCCAGCGTGGAGGGGGTCGCCGACCGGCTCCGCGAGGGTGCCCTCTTCGGGGCGCGCGGCAACTCCGGGGTGATCCTGAGCCAGGTCGTGCGCGGCCTCGCCGAGGGCTTCGCCGGACGCCGCCGCTTCAACGGCCTGGACCTGGCCCATGCCCTCGCGTCGGCCAGCACGGCCGCCTACGGCGCTGTGCCCCGTCCGGTCGAGGGCACGATGCTCACCGTGATCCGCGAGGCCGCGGCGGCGGCCGTGGCGACCGCCGAGCGCGAGAACGACATCGCCGCGGTCCTCGCCAGCGCCACGGATGCCGCCGAGAAGGCGCTTGCGAAGACGCCGAGCCTGCTGCCCGTGCTCCGGGACGCCGGCGTCGTCGATTCCGGCGGGGCGGGTCTCGTGCGGCTCTTCGAGGGAGCCCTCGGCTTCCTGCGCGGCGAGGCACCCGCGCCGGCAGCGCGCCCTTCCTCCTATCCGAGCCCGGTCCCGGCGGGGGTCGCCGTCGGCGAGGCGGGCCACGGGTACGAGACGGTCTACCTCATCCGGCCGTTTCCCGGGCAGCTCCTCGATCTCGATCGGATCACGCAATACCTCGTGCGCACCGGCGAGTCGGTCAACGTGGCCGGCGACGCGAAGGCGGCCAAGATCCACGTCCACAACGGCCGCCCCGACCTCGTCATGCGCCAGGCGCTCCGGCTGGGACGGATCGTCAACGCCACGATCCTCGATCTCGACCACCAGGTGGACGAGGTTCGCGAGGCGCGGTCGGTCGCCGGGCTCGGCACGGCCACGGCCGTGGAGATCGAGGCGCCCGCCGACGCTGACGGTGCGCGCGTTCCGCTCGGCATCATCGCGGTCGTCCCGGGCGATGGGTTCACCCCGTACTTCGAGGAGGTGGCCCTCAGCGGCGAGGTCGCCGTAGAGATCGTGCGCGGCGGCCAGGCGGAGAATCCCAGCGCAGGCGAGATCCTCGAGGCGATCCGCCGCTCTCCGGCGGAGGAGATCCTGATCCTGCCCAACAACCCGAACGTGAAGCTCGCGGCCGGGCAGGCCGCCGAGATGTCCGACCGCCCGACGCGCGTCGTGCCGACCCGCAACGCCGCCGAAGGCCTCGCGGCCGTGCTCGCGCTGCAGGTCGCGGACGGCGCAAGCGGCAACGCCGAGCGGATGCTGCGCGCGAGCCGGGAGGTCCAGACGCTGCTGGTCACGGCAGCGGTGCGCGACGCCCGCGTCGGGGGCCACCAGGTGCGCGAGGGGCAGACCATGGCGCTCGACCCCGACGACGGCCTGCTGGCCGTCGGCGACGACCGCGATGCCGCCATCCTCGAGGGGTTGTGCTCGTTCACACCGGGCTTCGGACTCGTGACGCTGTGGTACGGCGAGGACGCGAGCCTGGCCGAGGCCGAGGGACTCGCCCAGCGGATCCACGCGCGCTGGCCGGCCCTCGACGACGTCGAGGTTCGGACCGGCCTCCAGCCCCACTACCGCTACCTGATCAGCGCGGAGTAGGGAAGGGTGGGGACCGCCCGGCCGCTTCCCGTGACGGCCCTGCCGGACGACCCGTTCGGCGTTCCGCTGCAGGCGAGCGGGCTGCCCGGCGCCAGCGTCCTGAAGCGCGTCGGATCGCGGATCGGCCTGCGGACCGTGCGCGACCTCCTGCTCTGGCTGCCGCGCCGGTACGACGACCTGCGGATCCTGCACGACCTGCACGCCCTGCGCTTCCTGGAGCCCGACACGATCGTGAGCGCCCGCGCCACGGTCGTCCGGGTCCGTGCGGGCCGAACGGCACGTCGCGGCATCCGCGTCGTCACCGCCGACCTGGCGGACGGGACCGGGACGGCCGAGGCCCAGTGGTACGGCCGGCAGTATGTCGAGCGGCGCCTCCACGAGGGTGACGAGCTGCTGTTCTCGGGCAAGCTCAAGAAGCGCGGTGCGAGCGTGCTCCTGGACAACCCAGCCTTCCAGCCGCCAGAGGGCGACCTCGTTCACGTCGGCCGGATCGTGCCCGTCTACCGCCTCACGGCCGGCCTGCCGATCCGGACCCTGCGGGCCGCGATGCGCGCCGCGCTGGACCGGCTGCCCCCCTACGAGGAGTACCTGGGCGCCCCCATCCGCGACGAGCTGGGCCTCGTCGGCATCGGGGAGGCGCTCGCCCAGGTCCACTTTCCGGACACGTTCGCGCACCGCGACGCTGCGCTCCGGCGGCTCGCCTTCGACGAGCTGCTGGCCCTCCAGGTGGGCATGGTCGGGCGGCGCCGCGAGCGGGCTGTGGCGGCCTCGGTCTCGATCAACAGCGCGGCGGCCCGCGACGCCGAGATCCGGCGCGAGCTCGCCGCGGCGCTGGGGCGACGCCTCGGGCGCGAGGTCGAGCTCACGAACGACCAGGCCCGTGCGATGGACGTGATCCGCGACGACGTCCGGGGTCCGCACCCGATGCTGCGCCTGCTGCAGGGCGACGTCGGGTCGGGCAAGACGGTCGTCGCCGCGTACGCGCTCGCGCTCGCGGTGGGCGCGGGCGTCCAGGGCGCGCTCCTGGCCCCCACCGATCTCCTGGCCCGCCAGCACGCGGCCACCCTCGACGATCTGCTGCGGCCGCTCGGCATCGCGGTGGAGCTGCTCACGGGCTCCCTCGCGGGCGCCGAGTCGCGACGCGTCCTGGAGGCGCTCGCAGACGGGCGGGCGGACGTCGTCGTCGGGACGCACGCGCTCTTCTCCGAGAAGGTCTCGTATGCGCGCCTCGGCCTCGTCGTGGTCGACGAGCAGCACCGCTTCGGCGTGGAACAGCGCGGCGCGCTCGAAGCGAAGGTCAGGGGAGGGGCCGCACACGTCCTCCTGATGACCGCGACGCCGATCCCGCGCACGATCGGGCAGGTGCTCTACGCCGACCTCGACGTGACCGACCTGCGCACCGTCCCGACGGGGCGCCTGCCGATCCGGACGGGCCTGCGGCACCCGGACCACCTCGAGCGGCTCTGGACGTTCGTGGCGCGCGAGGCGGCCGCCGGCCGGCAGACGTTCGTGGTCGTCCCGCACATCGACGAGGCGGACGAGACGGAGGAGGCGCCGGACGACGTGGCCGGGGCCGAGGCCGAGGTGGTCCGCCTCCGTGCCCTCCTCAACGATCCGGCGCGGCTCGAGGCCGCAGGCCTCGAGCGTGAGCTCGTCGTGGAGCTCGTGCATGGCCGACTCCGGCCGGTGGACCGGGACGCGGCAATGGCGCGGTTCCGGGACGGGGCGGCGGACGTGCTCGTCGGGACGACCGTCGTCGAGGTCGGCGTGGACATCCCCGCGGCGAGCGTGATGGTGATCGAGGGCGCCGACCGTTTCGGCCTTGCCCAGCTCCACCAGCTCCGGGGCCGGGTCGGGCGCGCCAGCGACCAGGGCTGGTGCGTCCTCGTGAGCGACCGGCTGCCCGCCGACGAGCGGCGTGCCGCGGCGCTCGAGCGTGGCGAGATCGAGCCGGACGGGCCCGAGCAGGTGCGGCTGGCTGCGGTCGCGCGGCTCAACGACGGCTTTGCGCTCGCCGAGGTCGACTTCGAGCAGCGCCGAGAGGGCGACGTGCTCGGGTACGTCCAGCACGGCCTGCCGCGCCTCCGGGTCGCGACGCTCACGAAGCCCGAGCATCGGGAGCTCGCGGTGGCCGCGCGTCGGCACGCGGAGGCGCTCGTGCTCGCGGGCGGCGGCCTCGGCGCAGCCGGTGCGGCGTTCGCTGCCGAGCTCGACCACGGCTGGCTCCGCGACGTCGCGGCCGGCGAGCCGGCGACGGGCGCGTAGCCAGTGGGCGACGCCGGGCGCGTGATCGCCGGCTCCGCTCGCGGCGTCCGCCTGGCCGCCCCGGGCAGCGCCACGCGGCCGCTCGGGGACCGCGTGAAGCAGGCCGTCTTCGGGGCCCTGGAGCCGTCGCTCCACGATGCCGCGGTCCTGGACCTGTGCGCCGGGAGCGGCGGCGCCGCGATCGAGGCGCTCTCCCGGGGATCCCGGCACGCGATCCTCGTGGAGCACGATCCGGGGACCTGCCGCGTGATCGCCGAGAACCTGCGCCGGGCAGCCGTCGCCGACCGGGCCCGGGTCGTGCGCGCCGACGCGCTCGGCTACCTCCGGGGGGCCGCCGCCGTCGACGGCCCGTTCGACGTCGTGATCCTCGACCCGCCGTACGCCGACGAGGCGCTCCGCGAGGCGTGCCTCCTCGCGCTCGGGGCCGCGGACGGTCCGCTCGACCCGGGCGGGGTGGTGGTGGCGACGGCCTTCGGGAAGCGACCTCCGCCGGCGATCGCTGGGCTGCTACGATCGACCCGGGAGCGCCGATTCGGCGAGACCCTGGTCGTCTTCTACCGGCGCGCCGCCCCGGAGGACGTGCCACCGCCATCCGGCGCCTGAGGCGGAGCGTGCCATGCGTGTCGCGGTCTACCCCGGCTCATTCGATCCGATCACGCTCGGGCACCTGGACGTGCTGCGTCGCTCGCTGGCGGTCTTCGATCAGGTCGTCGTCGCGGTGCTGGTCAATCCGAAGAAGGCACCCATGCTCGACGTCGCCGACCGCGTCGATGCGATCGTCTCCGGGGTCGGCGAGGCGCTCCCGGAATGTGCCGCGCGCGTCGACGTCCGCCCGTTCGCCGGCCTGACCGTCGAGGCCTGTCGCGAGGTGGGCGCGGGCTCGATCATCCGCGGCCTGCGGGCCGTGAGCGACTTCGAGGCGGAGCTGCAGATGGCCCACATGAACCACCGGCTGGCCCCCGAGATCGACACGGTCTTCTTCATGACGGCTCTCGAGTACGGCTACCTCTCGTCCAGCCTCGTGCGGGAGATCGTCCGTTTCGGGGGCGACCCGACCGGGATGGTCCCGCCGTCCGTCGCTTTGCGCCTGGTCACGGCGGCGGCGGCCGAGGGAGCGCCCTCCCGCGTGCGATAATCGGGGCCAGACCGGGCGACGATCCGGCTCAGACCGGGCGACCTCCACGCCCGCGCTCGGAGGGCGGTCCCATCGACATCATGTTCTTCGTCGAGCGCCTCGAGGCGATGATCGCCAACGGGAGGAAGCTGCCCCTGACGTCGAACGTCGTCGTTGACCAGGCCGCGGCCCTCGACCTCGTGGATGAGCTGCGCCACGCGGTGCCCGAGGAGGTGCAGTCCGCCCGTCGCATCAACGCCGAGGGCGAGCGGATCCTCGAGCGGGCGCAGCAGGAGTCCGAGCGGATCGTGGCGAAGGCCCAGGAGCAGGCCGCCTTCCTGATCGACGAGCGCGGCCTGACCGAAGTCGCGGAGGCGGACGGGCGACGGATCGTCGATGAAGCGCTCGCGGAAGCCGCCGAGATCCGGCGCGGCTCGGACGAGTACGCCGCGGACGTCCTCGTGCACCTCGAGGGTGAGGTCGTCAAGGCGCTCCAGAGCATCCGCGCCGGGATCGAGCTGCTCGACCAGCGGCGCGCCCCGGGGCCCGACATGGCGGACGGTCAGCCGTACGACGAGGATCTCGACGTGGTCGCGAGCGACCGCGGCCTGGCTCGGTGACGGTCGGATCCCTCGACCGGCCGCTCCTCTTCAACGTC
>JADGQH010000141.1 GCA_017881985.1 Chloroflexota bacterium
GGACGCGCGCGTGGTCGACCCGGCCGAGCCGGAGCGCTCGATCGCCCGGCTCTCGCTCGTGCGAGCGACGCAGCTGACGCTTGCCGGCGCGCTCGGGCTGCTGGGAATCTCCGCGCCCGAGGCGATGTAGGCGAGCGAGGGACCCCGGCCCGGGGCGTCCACGATCGGCGAGCTAAGCGCCTGCTCCGTCCCCGGTCGACCGGGGCCGGGTGCAGCCGGGGTCAGGGCAGCGCCGCGGCCGCCAGCTTCTCGAGCGTCGAGGCGTCGCTGGCGAACAGGACCGCCACCTCCGCGCCCCCCGGGACCGCGGCGCCGGACGCGATCCTCACCACCCGCGCCTCGCCCGGGACGCCGCGGATCGCCTCGGTGGCCGCGGTCGAGAACTCTGTGGCGTCGGCCGGCGTGTCCCACGTCGTGAGGACGACCAGCGCGTAGGCCCCGTCCGGGCCGTCGATCAGCGCGTAGCGGTCGCCGCCCCATCCTGCGGCAGCGCCATCGCCGCTCACGCCGCCACCGGCGCCCGTCACGCCGCGTGCCTTCAGCCACGAGCCGACCTGGAACTCGCCCAGGGTGTCGGCCGGCGTGGCCGTCCACCCGCCGCCGAGTCGCGCCGCGATCGCGGGCGCGTCGAGGGGCACGGTGATCGGCCGCTCGTCGGCTGCGTACTTGTCGGCGTGGAGCACCTGCTCGGTCGAGTCCGGCAGCCTGCCGAAGGCGCGGTCGACCGCCTTCCACCCGCCGTTCGCCCAGATCGAGCTGACGAACAGGACCCCCTGCATGTACGGGAAGAGCAGCCCGTCGCGGATGAACGGTGGCGCTGCGTCCAGCTGCGCCTGCGCCGCAGGATCGCCGGCGAGGATCTCTGAAATCCCGGCCGTGTCGAGGTGGCTGGTCAGCCATTGGGTCATCAGCAGCGACGCGTCGCCCTCGATGAGCGCGAGGCGCGCCATCGATCGATCCCCCTGCCCGATCGCGTCCGTCTGGATTCCTTCGAGCCCGAAGTTCTGGTCCTGGAGCGCGTGCGTGAACTCGTGCGCGAACGTGACCTTCTCGACCGCCCCGATCCGGCCGCTTCGCGCGACGACGTAGATCTGTTTCGTCGCGGGATCGTAGTAGCCGGCGACCTGCGATCCGAGAAGGTTCACATAGAGGGTCTCGAGTGAGGTCCCGGACGGCAGGAGGCCCATCGCAATGAGCGTCGCCTGGGATGCCGCGATCTCCGCCGGGGGGTTCTCGGCGCGGAACTGCGCCTCGAGCCGGACCCGGACCTGCGCCTCGTCGAGGATCGTCGGGACGAGGCGCTGCTTTGCGGGGAGCCCGCGGAGCGCGACGACGTCGTCCTCGATCTGGCGGTAGAGCGCGGCGGTGTCGACCGATGCGTCCGGACCCGGGCTCTGGGGAGCCGGGCTGGCGCTCGTCGCGATCGGGGTCGAGGCGGCCGTTGACGATGCGGCGGCGGACGGGATCGTCGACGGCGCAGACGACGGGCCGTTCGATCCGCAGCCGGCGAGCAGCACGGCCACGAGGAGTCCGCTGACGGCTCGCGCCGTCCCGCGAGAGTGCGTGGCACTCCCGACGCGCTCGGGAACCAGGCTCGAGAGCATGGCTGGATTGTCGCACGCGGCCCCCGAGGCAACCGGACACGCCCCGCGTGCGAGTCGTGCTCACCTCCGGACGGAGTCGTGCGCGACGCCGGAGGTAGCGGTTTCTTCATCGTCTGCCGTCTTGGGGATTCACCCGCGTTGCGTACTCTTCGGATCAAGGAGCTGCGGAACGAAACCCTCCGAGCCGCCAGGTCCTTCCTCCCTCCCTCCGACCGGGAGCGCCAATTGGGCAGGCGCTCCCGGTCCTCCCTTTTCCGGGCGTTCCGGCCCCGCCGACACGAACCGACCGCAGCGGCGCGCCAGCCGCCCCGGGCAACGCGCGGTAACCGCCGCATGGCAGAATCGGGACATGGAATTGCAGTGGTTCGGACGCACGTGCGTCCGCCTCAAGGGCAAAGACGCCGTGGTGGTTGCGGATGCGTACCCGGCCGTCGTCGGGCCGACCGGTCGCGGCATCACCGGCGACATCGTCACGTTCAGCCACCCGGACGATGACCCGCTGTCTCGCGCGAAGGGCGTTGCCACGCGCGATGGCGGGATCCACCTCCCGACGAGCCTGGAGCATGCGTTCGTGCTTGAGGGACCCGGCGAGTACGAGGTGAAGCATGTCCTGGTCACGGGCGTCCGGACGTTCCGGGACGACAAGCACGGGGCCGACCGCGGACGCAACGTCGTCTTCGCCGTGGAGCTTGATGGCATCCGGGTCGCGCACCTGGGCGACATCGCCCACACTCTGACCGAGGAGAAGATCGGCGAGATCGGCCCGATCGACGTCGCCTGCGTCCCGATCGGCGGGCAGCTGAGCGCGACGCGCGCGGCCGAGGTCATCGCCCAGCTCGACCCGAAGATCGTCGTGCCGATGCCGGTGTGCGACGACGAGCGCGAATGCGACGAGGCGCTCGCCAGGTTCCTGCACGAGATGGGCGCCAAGGACATCACGCCCCAGGCGAAGCTGACCGTCACGCCGAGCAGCGTGCCCGACGAGACCACGACCGTGCTCCTGGAGTCGCGCGGCAGGATCTAGCAGGTCTGGCGGCCTCGCCGGCGGCACGGCCCGCTACCCTCCGACGACGACTCTCCCGCCGGCGATGACCACCCGGACCAGGCCCGCACCCGCCCAGTACGGCAGCTGGGCGTGGGTCGGCACGTCCCACACGACGAGGTCCGCGCGGCGGCCCCGCTCCAGCGCACCGCGGTCCGCGAGCCCGAGCGCCGCGGCCGCGTTGACCGTCGTCGCGACGAGCACCTCGGAGGGCGTCAGCCCGAGCCGGAGCATCGCCACCGACATCGCGAGCGGCAGGCTCGGGACCGGCGAGGTGCCGGGGTTGAAGTCCGTCCCGATGGCGATCGGAACGCCCGCCTCGATCAGCTCGCGGGCAGGCTCGCGAAGCTCCTGGCCGAGGAACCACGGGACCGTGGGCAGGAGGACGGCCACGACCGGCCGGGCACTCCCCGCCGCGGCGGCCAGCGCCCCGATCCCGGCCGCCGATGGGCAGCCGAGGTGGTCCGCGGAGAGCGCACCGAGCTCCGCGGCAAGCTCGGCCCCGCCCGATGGTGCCATCTCGTCTGCGTGAAGCCGGATCTCCAGCCCCTGATCGCGGGCCGCCTCCAGAATTCGTCGTGCCTGGTCCGGCGAGAAGACCCCGGTCTCGCAGAACACATCCACCGACCGGGCAACCCCCTGGGCGGCGACGGCAGGAAGCTGCTCCTCGATGACGGCCCGGACATACGCCTCCGTCGCGGCGGCCGCGTCCGGATGGGCCGCCCGGACCTCGGACGGGACCGCGTGCGCGCCGAGGAACGTCGGAATCACGTCGACCGAGCCGTCGTCGGCGAGACGGCCCGCGATCGCAAGCAGCCGCAGCTCGGTCGCCGTGTCGAGACCGTAGCCGGACTTCGCCTCGACCGTGGTCGCCCCGTGACGAAGCATCTCGCCCAGCCAGCGGCGCCCGTGCGCCGCGAGCTCCCGGTCGGACGCCGCCCGGGTCGCGGCAACCGTCGCGAGGATCCCACCGCCGGTAGCGAGGATCTCGAGGTAGCCCGCGCCGCGCTGCCGAAGAGCGACCTCGCCCTCCCGGCTACCGCCGAAGAGCAGGTGCGTATGCGCGTCCACGAGGCCCGGCGTGACGGTGCTACCGGTCGCGTCGATGACGTCGCACGCGTCCGGCGAGGCACCGATCTCCACGAGCGCGGCGGCCAGCGCGTCGCGCGCCTCGGGCTCGGCCGCGACAGCCACGATTCGCCCCTCGAGACACGCGACGGCGGTGCCGGGCGGGGCGATCGCCGGGTCGTCCTGGGCGCTGCCGCGACGAAGCCCGCCCGCACACGTCGCCACCTCGGCCGCGCCGGTGACCAGGATCCCGCGCGGAGCGTCGCTCACGTCCCGACGTTCCCGGCAGATGCGGCGCGCAGCCGCAGCTCGAGCGCCTGCAGCGGCGACGCATCCCGAAGGCGCAGGAAGGCCCCGGCGGCCAGCACGCGCTCCTCGTCGGTCGCACCGGCCGAGGCACCGGCGTGGTCGGCGACATCGAGGAGCGCCGCCAGGGGCGCGAGGCCGATCAGCTCGGACTCGCGGAGCCCCGCGCCGTCCGCTGCCGCCTCCTCGGCCACCAGCTCCCAGGCGCGCCAGATCGGCGTGGTCGCGACGTCGAGGAGGTTCATCGAGACCTGGGCGCACCCGAGCTCCGCGATCCAGAAGCCCTTGGCCTGGACGGCGGGCAAGCCGCCGGACGACTCGCGGATTCGGTGCGCGATCCGCTTCGCGAGGCCGAGGTCCGTCGACTCGAGGTTGATGTTCCAGGCGACGAGGAACGGCCGCGCCCCGACCGCGATCGCCCCGCCACGGGGGTGCATCTGTGCCGGGCCGAAGTCCGGCTCGCGCCCGGCCGTCGCGATCTCCGCGACGAGCCCCTCGTACTGCCCGCGCCGCACGTCCGCCAGCCTGACCCGGTCCGGCCGCGTGGCCGCGGCGGCATAGAGGTAGACCGGCAGGCCGAATCGCTCGGCGACGTCGCGCCCGAAGTCGCGGGCGAACCCGACGCACTCCGCCAGCGTCGTGTCGCCGAGCGGGACGAACGGGACGACGTCCACGGCGCCGATCCGCGGGTGCTCGCCGGTCTGCGTCCGCATGTCGATCTCGTCGAGCGCCGCCGCGACCAGCCGTTCGAGAGCGACGGTCACGGCTTCGACCTCGCCGGCGAGCGTGAACACGCTCCGGTTATGCGAGGCGTCGCTCGTGCGGTCGAGGAGATGCACGCCGCGCGCGCTCGCCGCGGCCGACGCCAGCCGCTCCACCACGTCCAGGCGGCGGCCCTCGGATACGTTCGGGACGCTTTCGACCAGCACGGATCGATGCTACAGGCAGGGCGGGCGCGTCGTCCGCGTCCCGTCGCCGTCGGGCGGCGGCGGCGCGGCTGGAGGGAGCCGGCGATCGTGGGCAGGCGCATCGCGCACCGGCCGGGATAGACTCCGCCCTCATGGCGTCACCGAGTCGCAGCCTCCTGCGCCACCCCGACTTCCTGAAGCTGTGGACCGGCGAGACCGTCTCGGTCTTCGGGACCGCGATCACGCAGCTCGCATTGCCGATCATCGCGGCGACCACGCTCCGGGTCAGTCCCTTCGAGTTCGGCCTGCTGACGACGATCGAGTTCCTGCCGTTCATCCTGCTGAGCCTGCCCGCCGGCGTCTGGGTGGACCGACTGCGCCGTCGCCCGATCCTGATCGCCGCCGACCTCGGACGGGCCGCCGCAATCGGCTCGATCCCGCTCGCATTCGCGCTCAACGGGCTGACCATCTGGCAGCTCTACGCCGTCGGCTTCCTGAACGGGTGCCTGACGGTGTTCTTCGATGTTGCCTACCAGAGCTACCTCCCGTCGATCGTGGAGCGCGACCAGCTCGTCGAGGGGAACTCGAAGCTCGAGATCACCCGGTCCGCCTCGCAGATCGTGGGCCCCGGGATGGCTGGCGTGCTCATCGGCCTGCTGCGGGCGCCGTTCGCGATGACGATCGACGCGGCCAGCTACGTCTGGTCGGCGGTCTTCGTCTTCCTCATCCGGCGCCCCGAGCCGCCGATTGCGCCCCATGACGAGGCGGTCCATGGACCGAAGCCGTCGATGCGCGCCGAGATCGCGGTCGGGCTGCGGTACGTGACCGGTCACCGCTGGCTGCGCTCGATCGCCGCGACGACCGGGACCTCGAACTTCTTCGGGAACATGTTCTTCGCGATCCTGATCCTCTATCTCGCCGGAGAGCGCGGCCTGGCGCCCGAAGCGATCGGTTTCGCCTTCTCCATCGGATCGCTGGGCGTGCTCGTCGCCGCGCTCACGACGAGCCGGCTGACCGCCCGGGTCGGCGTCGGCCGGATGCTCGTCCTGTCGTCGATCGGCTTCAGCCTGCAGGGAATCCCGGTGGCGTTCGCGCCGGACGGGCTGATCTTCCCCGGCGTGGCGCTCTTCGTCTTCCTGGGCGGGTTCTTCGGCGTCGCGTGGAACATCAACCAGGTATCGCTGCGCCAGGCCATCACCCCGCCGCGGATGCAGGGCAGGATGAACGCGACCATGCGGTTCATCGTCTGGGGAACGATTCCGCTCGGTTCGATCGCGGGTGGCGCGCTCGGCAGCCTCATCGGCCTGCACGCGACCATCGTGGTGGGCGCCGTCGGCGGTCTGATCGGGTTCGTGCCCGTCGCTCTGTCGTCCGTGCGGTCGATCGTGACGATGCCGGAGCTAGTCGAGGACGACGCGGACGCCGCCGATTCCGGGGGCGGGCCCGGCGGCCCCGCCGGTGGCGTGGCCCCTGCCTGACGTCAGTCCTGCAGCATCGGGATGTGTACGCGGCGCTCCCGCGCAACCTCGATCGCGCGCTCGTAGCCGGCGTCGACGTGCCGGATCACGCCCATCCCCGGGTCGCTGGTCAGGACCCGCTCCAGCTTCTGCGCCGCGAGGTCCGTCCCGTCCGCGACGACCACCATCCCGGCGTGCTGGCTATAGCCGATCCCGACGCCGCCACCGTGGTGAATGCTGACCCACGTCGCGCCCGCCGCGGTGTTCACGAGGGCGTTGAGGAGCGGCCAGTCCGCGACGGCGTCCGTCCCGTCCCGCATCCCTTCGGTCTCGCGGTTGGGCGACGCCACCGACCCCGAGTCCAGGTGGTCGCGGCCGATCACGATGGGCGCCTGCACCTCGCCTCGCCGCACGAGCTCGTTGAAGGCCAGCCCTGCCTTCGCGCGCTCTCCGTAGCCGAGCCAGCAGATTCGGGCCGGCAGCCCCTGGAACGGGACCTTCGCCTGCGCCATCTCGATCCAGCGGCGGAGGCCGTGGTCGTCCGGGAACAGGCGGAGGATCTCGGCGTCGGTCCGCAGGATGTCGGCCGGGTCGCCGGAGAGGGCCACCCAGCGGAACGGCCCGCGACCCTCGCAGAACTGGGGCCGGATGAAGAGCGGCACGAACCCCTCGAAGTCGAACGCGTTGGCGACGCCGGCGGCCTGGGCCTGCGCCCGGATGTTGTTGCCGTAGTCGAAGACGACCGAGCCGGCCTCCTGCATCGCGAGCATCGCGCGGACGTGGGCGGCCATGCCGGCCATCGAGCGCCGTTCGTACACGTCAGGCTGGGCCTGGCGCAGGGCGACCGCGTCGGCAAGCGCAATCTCCGGCGGGACGTAGCCGCCGAGCGCGTCGTGCGCCGAGGTCTGGTCCGTCACCGCGTCAAAACGTTCGCCGCGACGCACGAACTCCGGATGCGTCTCCGCGGCGTTACCGACGAGCGCGATGCTGAGCGGCTCCCCGGCGA
Source organism: Chloroflexota bacterium (assembly GCA_017881985.1). Classification (GTDB taxonomy): domain Bacteria; phylum Chloroflexota; class Limnocylindria; order Limnocylindrales; family CSP1-4; genus CTSoil-043. The sequence continues at coordinate 7,392 of JADGQH010000141.1, forward strand.
CTGCCGCCGCGCGCGCCCACGCGAGCGCCTCGTCCGGGTCGTGCGTGAGCCGGTCCACGTACCCGATCTCGTGCCGGCGGCGGGCCCGCGCCTCGTCCACCTCGACGCAGATGACAACGCCGCCGTTCATCGTCACGGCCAGCGGCTGCGCGCCGCCCATTCCGCCGAGTCCCGCGGTCAGGACGACGCGGCCGCGCAGCGTCCCCCCGAAGTGCTGCCGGGCCAACTCGGCGAACGTCTCGTACGTTCCCTGGAGGATCCCCTGCGTCCCGATGTAGATCCACGAGCCGGCCGTCATCTGGCCGTACATCATCAGGCCCGCCCGTTCCAGCTCGCGGAAGTGCTCCCAGGTCGCCCACTTCCCCACGAGGTTCGAGTTCGCGATCAGGACCCGCGGCGCCCAGGGGTGCGTCCGGAAGACGCCGACCGGCTTGCCGGATTGCACGAGGAGCGTCTCGTCGTCGGCGAGCGCCCGGAGCTCGCGGACGATCGCATCGAACGCCTCCCAGGAGCGCGCCGCGCGGCCGGTCCCGCCGTAGACGACGAGCGCATCCGGGTTCTCGGCCACCTCCGGGTCCAGGTTGTTCATGAGCATCCGGAGGACCGCCTCCTGCTGCCAACCGCGACACGAGAGCTCGGTTCCGCGCGGTGCGCGGACGGGTCGGGCGCCGGGAAGGGGCGGGGCGCCGGTGGCGCCGGGGATCGTCGTCATGCCGACAGTGTCGCGCGACGGCCGGTCGGTGTCACGCAGAGAGGCGCGGTTGCCACGGCGGGTCGAGCGCGGTCGCCAGGTTCGTGTCGCGCC
>JADGQH010000142.1 GCA_017881985.1 Chloroflexota bacterium
GAGCGCCGGGACGGTGTTCGTCGCGACGCCCGTCGGGCAGGCGACCGCGGTTACGACCGGGGAGCCGGCAGCGAGGATGCCGAGTCCGCGGTTGCCCCCGAGGGCGAACCGGAAGGGGACGGCTGAGCCCGCGGTCGCGATATTGAGGGTCGGCGGATTCTTGACCGGGATCAGGAAGCCGCTGAACGGCCACCGGAGCGAGAGCGTGGCCTGCCCGTGTGCCGGGGCGTAGTCGACATCCGAGGGGGCCAGGTTGACCGGCGCGGGCGCGCCGTTGAAGTACGCGTCGACGCCGTAGCTCCCGGCCGGGAGGCTTCCGAGCGTCGAGGCAGGGACGACCACCCGGCCGACCGGGTCGGTCCTGCCGGCGAAGACCCTGGTGACGCCCGAGCTGGCCGGGCCGGTGCCCGTGAAGATGACGAAGACGGGCCGCTGGAACAGGGCCGCCGGAGGCGAGCCCGCGCTCAGGGTCGCCACCACGGACAACGGCCCGCCATAGGTCTGGGTCCCGAGCGTGCCGGACAGGGTCAGGGTCGTGGACTGCGCCGTCACGGACACGTTGGCGGTCGCGCCCGACGGCGTGTCGGCGCCATCACCGGCGAAGTTGGCCGTGACCGGGTACAAGCCGGGAGTGAGGGTCGCCAGGAGCGTCACGCTCGCCTGACCGTTCGCATTGGTGATCGCCGGGATCAGCGAGGAGCCGATCCCGATGTGCAGCACCTTGCCGGCGAGCAGGGTCCCGCCGGACGAAAGTTTCGCCGCGACCGTGAAGCTGCTGCCGTAGGCGACCGTCGTGGGCGGCACGGAGGTGAACGCGGTCACCGTGGCCGCGGGCGTCGTCGTCGTGCCCGTCGGGGCTCCCGGGATGGACCCGGGATGGTAGTAGGCACCGACGTTCGCGTCGAGCGTGACGCGACCGTCGCCGTTCGCCGCCTGCACCATGAACGCCACGCTGCCCGGATCGACGCTGGCGGCAAGCTGCAGCGTGCCGGTCCACAGCGAGGGATCGAGCGCGTCCTGGACAAGATCGATGGACCGCCACGTCCCCTGCTGGCCCACCAGCGGAGGGATCGTCCATGTCACCCAGACGGCCTGGATTCCCGCCGTCGGGTCACCGAGCGCCCGTGCCTTGAAGGTGAGCGTGCCGGTGCTGGCGTCGATGCTCGAGTCCACGCCGGTGATGGTCGGCGGGGCGGCAAGCGCCGCCGCGCTGAGGTCGTTGCTGTAGAAGAGCCGGAAGTCCATGTCCGAGAACTGGCGGCGCGTGCTCGTGAGGGGATTCGCGTCCGAGACGTGCTGGACGGGCGTGACCTGCAGGCGGGTGACCCCCGCGCCGCCGATCGCGTCGAACGAGTTGACCGACCACGGCTCGACCGGGAAGAGCACGTCCGTGAAGAACGGCGCGTGGATGCCCCGCAGCTCCGTGGCGGGAGCGGCCGTGAGCGGGGTAACGCCGCTCGTCTCCGTGTAGGTGGCCCCGCGCAAGCCCGCGCCGCGCAGGAGATAGCCGGCGCTCGGCGACGTAACGTTGGCGCTCACGAGGGGAAGGATCGGCTGCATCGGGCGCAGCACAACGCTGCCGTCGGGTGGGGTCAGGTACGTGGCGGCCGGGCCGCTCGTGAGGTCGGGGTTCGTGAGCTGGAGGGTGTGGGACGCAAGCGCCCCGGTCACGCTCGTGTCCGCCGTGGCGAGACCCAGCGCGCTGCCGGGCGTCCCGGTCGCGACGGGGGTGATCGAGGCGATGGTGCTCGAATCGGGCGCCTGGTAGATCCGCCCCTGCGGCAGGTTGACGCCGAGCATGGGCAGCCCGAAGAGCGTCGACTCGAGGAGCGCCTTCTCGTCGAGCGCGGTCAGCGAGGGCGTGGTCTTCAGGTAGACGCGCTTGGAGCGAACGAGCGCATCGCCGACCGCGACCGGGGTCGGCTGGCCCTGCGGGTCGGTCGTCACCAGGAGCTGCCGCGAGAACTCGGCGTAGATCCGCTCGCTGTACGCGAGGAAATCGGTGTCGCCGTACTGGTAACCGGTCCCCGCGATGAGCGTTGCCTTCCTGCCGGCAAATGCCTCCGCCCAGTCCATCGGCTGGGTCACGTTGGGGATCGCGTCGCCGTTGACGATGTTGTAGCCGGAATGGCAGCCCGCGCTGAAGACGATCGAGTTCGTGAAGTCGGTCGACGACGACCCGAGCTCGGTCGAGAGGACGTTGGTCGCGTAGTCGGCCGCCAGCGCGTCGTTGGCGCTGAAGTGACCGGCCAGGAAGACGAGGTCGTGCCGACCGGACTGCAGCAGGGCCTGGCGGAGGTCGGCGCCGGTCCACGAATGGAGCCGATCGGGGGTTCCGTTCACGGTCACGAGGCCGGGTGCCACGCCCTCATTGGTGATCAGGGTCGCGTTCCCGGAGCCGCCGATGCCGGCTCGGAGGTTGGACGCGACGGCGTCCGCGGCATCCTGGAGGAAGTCATAACCGGTCACGAGCGAGCTCGTGGGGGTCGCCACGACGCCGTTGGTCAGCCCGTTGTAGGCATCGAGCATGCCGCCGATCTCGGCGGGCGTCTCGATGAGCCGGCCGACCGCGAGGTCCGGCACGGGGAACTTTGTGCCCAGCACCGAGACCTGGTCCCGGGTGCCGTATGCATCCTGGTTGAGGACGTAGCCAAGCCGCAGGCTCGCCTGGGATGCGCTCGCGTCGAGCACGGGCGGGACGTACAGGGTCTCGTTGCCCAGCAGCGCGGGATCCGGGTAGCGGAAGAAGGGAATCACCCCGTCGCTGCCGATGACCACCACGTACCGGACGGGGTTGTCGGAGCGGTAGGCGTCCACGATCCGCTTGATGGCCGACCCGACCAGGTTCTTGGCATACGGACAGCTCGCGTGGGCGTCAGCCTGGTTGTTGAGGGAGGCCACGGCGGCGTCGGCGTTCACGTCGACGATCGCGCCGTTGACCTTTGCGCTGAACGCGGCCAGCTTGCCGGCCAGCGTGGCATCGATCGTCATCCGGTGGCTGTCCGTGAGGATGACCGTGCCGACGCTGCCAGCCGGGGCCGTGGGGCCGCTCGCCTGGTCGGAGACGCCGACACAGGGGCTGCCCTCGCGCGTCACCGCGAGGGAGAACGCGTTGGACGGGTCGAACGCGCCGTTCTTGCCCTGGACGCGGATGTAGACGAAGCCCGTGTTGTTCCAGGTGTTGACGGAGACGCTCTCAGCCGCCAGCCCGGTCCCGGCCGAGACCGCGAGCAGGCTCGAGGTCTGGGCGCTCGTGAAGATCTTCGGGTCGTTCGGGAAGCCGCCGCTCCACTGCGAGGGGCTCCACTGCGAGGGGCTCCACTGCGAGGGCGACCACTGCGAAGGGGACCATTGCGACGGGCTCCACTGGGACGGGCTCCACTGCGAGGGCGACCACTGCGACGGTGCCCACTGCGAGGCGCTCCACTGCGAAGGCGACCATTGCGACGGGCTCCACTGCGATGGGCTGAAGCCGGCCGTGTTCAGGGTCGGGTTCCAGTTGGTCGGATCCCATGCCGAGGGGTTGTACTGGGAGGTGTTGAAGGCATCGCCGGGAGCGCTGGCGTCCTGCTTGGCGAGGTCCGTCAGCGCGAGCGAGGGCCCGGTCGTGGACGTCGCGCCCGCCGTCAGCGCGGCGTACGCGGCCCCGATGTCGCTGAAGACGATGAGGTCGTAATCGGCGGGCAGCTGGGACAGCGTGATGTCGACGCGCCCGTTGGGCAGGATCGGCACCTTGAACCAGCGCGCCTCGCCCTGGTTCTGGAGGTAGCCCGACGCCGTCGCCTGGCCGTTCGTGTCGAGCGAGAGCGGTGTCGCGGTCGGCCAGGAGGTGTTGTTCGGCTCGACGCGGACGCAGTTCGAGAACGCCGACGGAGGCCCGCCGGGGAGGCTGGCCTGCGCGCGGACATACGTGCCCTCGGTCAGGGTGGGGAAGTCGAGGGCGAACGCCGCGATCCCGTTCGAATTCGTGGTGATCGAGCTCGGGGCTGGGTTGAGCAGTGCGGGTTCCGGGTCGCCGCAGGTGAGGCTCGTGTAGAAGCTCAGCTGGTACGCCGTCCCGAATGGAACGCTGTCCTTGACCAGGCCGGCAATGCCGCCGTTCGGGACTGCGCCGAAGAGGACCGGTGCGGGAGCCGGTGGCACAGCCGGCGTCACCGACACGTTGTCGAGCGCGATCCCAAAGGCGCTGCCGGGTGCGTCGGTCGACACGAACGACAGCTGCGTGGTCGTCCCGGTTGCCTGGACGGTGACCTGATCGTGGGTCCACTGCATGTTGCTCGACGAGGATCCAGGGTTGTGGTCGACATGCAGCGGCGTCGACGCTCCCCACTTGACGTCCATTCCGGCGGGGGCGTCCGTGCTGGGACGCTCGAAGTTGGCCGAGTAGTCAAAGGAGACGAGGTACGCCTGTCCGGGGATCGTCGTGAGGACTTGGGAGATTGCCCCCGCGATCCGCTGGTTCGCGTCCGGAGCGCTGCCATCGAGGTCGATGGACTGGGAACCCTCGGACGGCGACCAGTACCCCTTGATGACGTCGACCGAGCCGCTGTCGAGGGACCAGCCCGTGATGCCGGGCGCCGGGGAAACGTAGGTGTCGAACGTCGAAGCGTTGACGACGGGCGGCAGCTCGAAGCCACCGTTGGTGACGAGGTTGGCCAGGGTCGGCGCGAGGCTCGTGAAGACCGAGCTACCGGTCGCGACCGAGACCGATGGGACGCCAGGGAGGCCGCTGACCGCGAGCGCAACCGCGGCCGCCAGGCCAGGCCAGCGCGACGAGCGCGCGCCACGAGCCCTACTCACGAAGCACCCCCCCCACCGTCTCAGGCCAACGGCGAGCCCAAATTGGATCGCGCTGGCAAGCATCTGGGCCTGAAGTGGGCAGGCTACGGGGAACCGGGCGATCCGGCAAGACCCCGTATGCACCCCGACTGGTCCGAGGCCCGCCGGAGGATCGGGTCAGAGGAAGGCGAGCGTCTCTTCGATGGCCGCGTCGAGCCCGAGAGTTCGCCCGTCCTGCCAGGCCGCGGCCGCGCCGGCGGCCAGCGCCCGGCGCGATGCGTCGAGCTGGCCGTCGAGCTCCGCCCGGTCGGCGGGCCCGCGCGGCGCCCCGATCTCGTCGCGCATGGACGACCCGGCACCGGCCAGCCGCAGGGCAACCTCGTGCTGCTCGAGCAGCGTCGCGAGCACGGCCACGTCCTCGAGCATGAACGCCAGCGCCCACTTGTCCCCGTGGTCCCGATAGGTCCGCAGCGCCCGCATGAACAGGTTCCGCGTCGCCCTGTAGTCGCCCTGGGAGCGGGTCAGGAGGCCCAGGTTGTGCTCTCCGAGCGCGATCATCCAGGGGTCGCCGGTCTCGCGCCGGAGGCGCAGGCTCTCCTCCTGGCAGAGGCGCGCCTCCTCGACGTTCCCTTTCAACAGGAGCACGTTGCCCAGGTTCATGAGCGAGATCGCGATCGCGCCCTTGTCCCCGGCCTCGACCCGGAGGCCGAGGCCTTCCTCGTGGAGCGCCCACGATCGGTCGTAGTCCCCGTCGTATTCGGCCATGATCCCGAGGTTGGAGAGGAGCGCCCCCATCGCGGCCTTGTCGCCGAGCTCGCGGCGGATCTCGAGGCTCGCCTCGAGGAGCGCGCGGGCCGTCACGAAGTCGCCGCGCGTCGCCGCCACCGTCCCCTGGACCTGGGTCACGCGGCCCAGGCCGACGCGGTCGCCGATCAGCTCGAAGCGGTCGCGAGCCGCGGTCAGCCAGCTCGACGCCTCGTCGTATTCGCCGCGCTTCCGGGCAAGGTCGGCGAGCGCGACGTCGGTCCAGGCAGTTGCCGACGGGTCGGCCGTGCCGTCCGCAAGCGCGAGCGCGTCCCGGTACGCGCGGCCGGCTCCGGGCCAGTCACCGGCCACCTCCAGCGCCTCGCCGAGGCGGCGGGTGACCTCCCAGCGGTCCATGCCCTCGAGCAGCGGCGCCGCGCGTTCGAAGTAGCTGATCGCGGCGGCGTTCGCGTAGGTCGCCTGGGCCGCCTTCCCGGCCCTCACCAGGTACTCGCGCTTCTTCGCCGGGTTGTCGCCGTGCCAGTAGTGGTGCGCCAGCAGGTCCAGGTTCCGGTCGATCGCCTCGGGCTCGCTCTCCTCCACGTACCTGCCCACCCGTCCGTGGAGCGACGCCCGGATCCCGAACGGGAGGCTCTCGTAGGCGACCTCCTGGGTGACGACGTGCTTGAACAGGTACGAGTCGTCGGCCTCGACGTCGAGGTGGACCAGCTCGGCCTCGCGCAGGCGCACCAGGTGGTCGCGCACGTCGGCGAGGTCGCCGAGCTCGGGGTGGACGCTCGGCAGCCACGCGGCACGGAACAGGCGCCCGATCACGCTCGCGACCTTGAGCGTCCGGCGCGGAGACTCCGCGAGCGCGTCGATTCGGCTGAGGATCAGGCTCTGGAGGCTGTCCGGCAGCTCGAGCGCGCCGAGCGCGACCGTGTCGGTCGGATCGATCCCCTGGGCCCGGATGTAGGTCAGCAGCTCCTCGACGTAGAACGGGTTGCCCTGCGAACGGGCCGTGACGAGCTCCACGAGCGAGTCGGCGGCATCGACGCTGCCCCCGGACTCCTGCTCGAGCTTGGCGCGGATGAGCAGCGCGGCATCGGCCCGGTCGAGCTCCGAGAGGGCGATCTCGGAGAAGCCGGCGAGGCGCTCGATCCCGAGCGTGGCGCCGGGCGACGTGGCCGGGCGCATGGCCACGACGAGAAGCACGTGGAGCGATGGGCAGGCGCGGGCGAGCGCCACGAGCAGGTCCCGGGAGAGCGGGTCGAGCCAGTGGCAGTCCTCGAGGACGAGCACGAGCGGGTGGCGAGCGGCTCGCGCCTGGAGGCAGGCCACGAGCAGGCTCTCGAGCGACGCCTTGCGGACCTTCGCGTCGAAGGGCCTCGTGAGATCGTTGTCCGGGATCTCGATGTCGAGGACCACGTCGAGGAGGGGTGCCCTCGCCACGAGGGATGGGTCGATCGCGGCCAGCTCCAGCTCCAGCTCGCGGACGCGTTCGGGCGCCGGCTTGTCGAGGTGGACGTGCAGCAGTCGACGCCACACCTCCCGCCACGGGAAGTAGCTGGTGTTCGCCCCGTATGCCTGGCATTCCCCGGTGGCAACCATCACGCCGCCCCGGCGCGCATCACGGACCAGCTCCGCGACGAGCCGCGACTTGCCGAGCCCGGCCTCGGCGGTGATCGCGACGATGCGCCCGGTTCCCGCCGCCGCATCGTCGAGCCGGGCACGCAGCGCCTCGACCTCCGAGGCGCGACCGAACATGGGGAGCCGGTACCGCGTGCGGCGCATCCTCCCCTCGCGAGCCCCCGCGAGCGAGAAGGCGGTTACGGGCGCGGACTTGCCCTTCACGGACAAGGGTGCCAACGGCTCCCACGAGAACGCCTCGCCGGCCGCATTCCGGACCGCCTCGGAGGCATAGACGCGGCCGGCCGGCGCCGCCGACATCAGGCGCGCCGACAGGTTGACGGCGTCGCCGAGGCACACGAACGTGCGCCGCATCGGGTGGCCGTACGTGCCGCTTCGGAGCTGGCCGTGGGCGATCCCCACCTGGATCCCGGTCACGGCCGTGGCGCCCTCAAGGTCGAGGAGGGCCAGGGCCGCGGCGGCGGCCCGCGCCGCGTCGTCCTCGTGCGCGATCGGCGAGCCGAAGACGCCGTAGAGGTAGGCGCCCTTGTCCCCGAGCGTGAGCTGGAGGGCCGTGCCTCCGAACCCGCGCAGGATCCGCTGCGCGCCGCTTACGAACGCGTCGAGCTTCGCGATCGCCTCGTCATCGGCGTCGTAGTCGATGCCCCCGAACCGGAGGAAGAGCGGATACGCCGCCCGCAGCTCGGCGAGGAGCTCCCCGCGACCCGCCCGCAGGCGCTCGTAGACCGCCGGAAGGATCCAGGGGCGGACCTGCTCCTCGTCGAGGCCCTCGACCACCGCGGATGCCGGGACCTCTTCGACCTCGACGGTGAGACGGCTCACGACGGCGACCGTGCGGCCGGTCACCTCGTCCTCGCGTTGGGCGGCGATCTCGGCGCGTGCGCCGAGCGAGGCGCGCGCCTCCGGATCGAGCACGACCTCACCCGGTTGGGCCTGCTCCTCGGCCTGGGCCAGGTCGTCGATGAGCCGACCCGCGAGGACCTCGATGAGCTGGATCTCCGGGTCGCCGACCAGGAAGCGCCG
>JADGQH010000143.1 GCA_017881985.1 Chloroflexota bacterium
GTGCAATGGGTCCGGAACGTCCGGGCGGCCGGGGGACGAGCGGTCCTCCGGAGCGGCATTCGACAGGACGTCGTCCTCGAGGAGGTTCCTCCAGGCTCCCGTGCCGCCATCCTGCAGGCGTACCTGCGGCGAGCCCCCGGCGGGCGACCCCACATGCCGGTCGACAAGGACGCACCCCTGGCAGAATTTGAGAAGATCGCCGCGGCCTATCCCGTCTTCCGCGTGAAAGCTCCGCCCGGGACTGGCTGACGGGCCCGCAGCGCCGCCGGGTCGCCCACGAGTTGAGCCGGAGCGAATTCTCGATCGAATGCAACTCGCCGCGGCGTGCCGGCGTCCCTGGGCCGGGCACCTGCAGGGAGGCCACGCTCGTGACCAGACCGCCGCTCAAGGACTCTACGCGGGGTCGCCTCCGCGCCCTCGCATCGACAATCGGCGTTGCCATCGCCCTTGTCGGCCTTGCGGCATGCTCCGCTGCTGCCGGCGTGACGGCCCCTCCTCCGACGTGGCCTGTCCCACCGGAGCAGCTCCCGCCCGCGACGTCGGGCGCCGCGGAGCCGAACCTCACGTGCGGAGGGGGCATGACCTTCCCCGCTTCCGGCCTCGCCGCCGCGACAGGCGCCGAGACGGCGCCCGGACCCGAATTCGACGCGCTGCGCGCCGGTCTCGCGAAATTCGGCTCCGAGTTCCCGGGCTCCGCCGGCTTGACGTGGAGGTTGGCGGGTCACGACGCGACCGGCGCGATCTTCCTCGCCCGGAGCGTGGCGCCCGGCGCCCCGGGCTGGGTCGCGATCGACGTGGTCGCCGATTCCGGCGGCTGGCAGCCGAGCGGCATGGGGCAGTGCAACCCGAGCGTCGTCTTGTCGGACGAGTTCGGTACGGCAACCTGGGCGCTCGACCCCGCCTTCGCGTCGCCCACGCCTGACGCGACCGAGCTCCACGTCCTGGTCTGGGAGGCGGCCTGCTCGGGTGGGTCGCCTGCGACCGGACGGATGTCGGCTCCGGTCATCGAATGGGCTGCCGCCACGCTGACCATCACGATCGGTGTCCGTCGGCTCGATGGCATCCAGACGTGTCCCGGGCCTCCCGGGACGCCCGCCATCGTGACGCTTGCCGAGCCGCTCGGCAGGCGGACCCTCCTCGACGGCGGACGCGTGCCGGCCGCCCCACCGTCGCCCGCGTTCTGACGGGCGGACCGCGCCATGGCGAAGCGCTGGTCGCGAGGGGTTGTGCTCTGGACGCTCGTGCTCCTGGTCGTCGCCATCGTGCTTGCTGTCGTCGCGGTGACGAGTCTCATGGACGCCCAGCAGCGGTGCTTCTTCGAATACCCGTCCGTCGCGTGCCCCGACGGCCGGGACTGGAGGGTGGGGCTGCTCACGTTCGCCTTCTTCGGCGTCCCGCTCATCTGGCTCGTCGGAGCGGTCGCGGCGATCGTCGGACGGGTGCTCGCGAGGCGGCGGCGCGCGGCGTGGCGCCGACGCCGGATCAGCGGCGCGTGGCCCCCCGGAGATGACCGATTGTCATGACATTCGGCGCCGGGACAACACACTGGGATCTGGTGGCATCAACTGAAGGAGAACCACATGAGCAGCAACACACCGCCGCTGGGTATGCCGACCGGCGACTTCGCGGCCGGGGAGCGCACCGAGGCAGAGACACCGGAGGAGGTCCGTGAGGAGGGCCTCGAGGGCGACTTCGCGGCCGGTGAGCGAACCATCCCTCTGACCCCGGGTGAGCTCTCAGAGGAGAGTCTCCACGGGGACTTCGCCGGTGGCGAGAGGACCGAGCCGCTGACGCCGGAGGACGAGGTCCCAGGGACGTTCGCCGACACCGGCGCCTAGGTCCGCGTCTCAGAGCCCAACTTCCTTCTCCGGCCGCTGGAGGACTCGAGCCGGGATCTGCCCAGGGGTTGCCCTCATGACTGTCGGGAAGCCGGCGGGCCATCAGGACCAAGCGGCGAAGGTGGGGGTTGTTCCCGTTGACCAGGGGGTATCCGTACGCGATGAACGGCACGACCCCAACCGGGGAGCGCGGCCCGTGATCACCTGACCCAAACAGGCGATTCTCTCGAGGCAGAGCGGGGAGTCGAGGCGGCCGGCACGCGTCGGGAACGGGTATCCGGCTATCGGCCGTTGTCGACCTGCTCGCCCGTGACCTTGGAGTGAGCGTCCCTACACGGGAGCGCATTCACCCGGCACCCTGTGCGGCCGAAACCCGAGGTCGACCGCTCCGCTCCAGAAAGGGATATCGATGCAGATCGGTTTGGTCGGACTTGGCCGGATGGGCGCCAACATGTCGCGCCGCTGGCTGCGCGCGGGCCACAGCGTCGTGGGGTATGCGCGCCACGCCGAGACGGTGGACGGGCTGCTCGCCGACAAGGCGCTCTCTGCCGGGGCCACCTCGCTCGAGGATCTGGTTGGCCAGCTCGCCGCCCCGCGGGTGCTCTGGCTGATGGTGCCGGCCGCGGCCGTGGATGCCACCCTGGACGAGCTCGTGCCGTTGCTGTCCCGCGACGACGTGATCGTGGACGGCGGCAACTCGTACTACGTCGACGACATCCGCCGCTCCGGGGAGCTTTCCAAGGCGGGGATCCGGTATGTCGACTGCGGGACCAGCGGCGGCGTGGCGGGCCTGGACCGCGGCTACTGCCTCATGATCGGCGGCCCGGCCGATGCTGTCGGGCGCCTCGACCCGATCTTCCGGGCGCTGGCGCCCGGCGTCGACGCCGCTCCGCGGACGGCGGGCCGGACCGGCGATCCTGACAGCGCCGAGAACGGCTACCTGCACTGTGGCCCGAGCGGTGCCGGTCACTTCGTGAAGATGGTCCACAACGGCATCGAGTACGGGCTGATGGCCGCCTACGCGGAGGGCCTCAACATCCTCAAGCACGCGGATGCCGGGCGGCAGGATCGCGAGATCAGCGCCGAGGTGACCCCCCTGCGCGACCCGGAGCGCTACCAGTACACGATCGACATCGCGGCAGTCACCGAGGTCTGGCGCCGCGGCAGCGTGGTCGCGTCCTGGCTCCTCGACTTGGCCGCGCAGGCCTTCGTGCGGAGTGGCGACCTCGCCGACTTCGCCGGCCGCGTGTCCGACTCGGGCGAGGGACGCTGGACCAGCATCGCCGCCATCGACGTCGGCGCTCCGACGCCGGTCCTGACGACGGCCCTGTACGAGCGCTTCACCTCGCGTGGCGAGGCGGACTTCGCGAATCGCGTCCTCTCGGCCATGCGCTTCGGCTTCGGCGGTCACGAGGAGCAGAAGGGCTAGCCCATCGCATCCGACCGGCCGGTGGTCGACGCGCCGAGCGATCCGACGCACTGGCGAGCAGGGGGGCATCCGCGGGCATTGAGAGGGTCTTGAAACACGCTCGCATGACCTGACCGCACCATCACCACGCTCGGGACCGCTGGGATTGGAGCTTTCCCGAGGCCATAGACCACACGGTGGACCACACCTCCGGCGGGAAGGTAGTCGGGCGGCGTCGAGTGCCGACTCTCCGCCCCGCCGCAGCGGACATCTCCCTACGTCTTGCGCCCCTCTCGTATGCTGCCGCCCTCGCCTCTTCGGGTCAGCAGGAGCGCAGGGTTCGATACATGAGCTTCGATGTCGCCGCCGATGCCTATGACGGCTTCATGGGCCGGTTCTCGCGCCTGTTGTCCGGTCAGATGGCGGACCTCGCCTTCGTCCGCGCTGGGCAGCGGGTGCTCGACGTCGGGTGCGGCACGGGCGCGTTGACGGGCGAGCTGGTCGGGCGGCTGGGGCCCTCCGCGGTGGCGGCTGTCGACCCGTCGGAGCCATTCGTTGCGGCGACGCGGGCGCGCAATCCGGGCGTCGACGTTCGCCGGGCGCCGGCCGAAGGGCTGCCGTTCGGAGACACGTCGTTTGACGCGTCCCTGGCGCAACTGGTCGTCCACTTCATGAAGGACCCTCTTGCGGGGCTGACCGAGATGCGCCGCGTCACGCGGCCCGACGGTGTCGTCGCCGCATGCGTCTGGGACCACGGCGGGAGCCAGGGTCCCCTCCGGCTGTTCTGGGACGCCGCCCGCGCGATGGATCCCGACGTCGATGACGAGTCTCATCGACCCGGCACGCGCGAAGGGCAGCTTCCCGAGCTGTTCCGGTCTGCGGGGCTGCGCGTTGTCGAGGGGACGACCCTGTCCGTGCGACTTGAGCATGCGACGTTCGAAGCCTGGTGGGAGCCGTTCACGCATGGCGTCGGCCCTGCCGGTGCCTACCTGGCGAGCCTTGACGACGACCGGCGCTCGGAGATGCGTGACCGGTGCCGGCGCCGGGTGTCGGCCGAGCCGTTCGCGACGACCGCCGTGGCGTGGGCCGCGCGCGGCCTTGCGTAGGCCGTCGCGCCGGACGCGCGTCGACCGCCTGCGTTCCTGATCCCGTCGGCTGCGCGCGTCGCTGCAGGGGTCACGTCCCAGGATGTGCGCAACAGCGCGTCGTCCTCGCGCCTGAACGTCGTCAGCTCGCGAGCATGAGCGGCTGGCCCGCCTCCGCGACCGATCGATAGTGAGAGTGTCGCGGTGGACCTCGGATTCACCCTGGTTAGGTTGGACAGACGTTCACGCACCGGGTCGACTTGGCGGGGTCACGACGCCGGCCTGCGCGACCGCCCGGAGGTCGTCTCGCACCGCCCAGTGCTCGACGATCCGGCCGTCGCGGATCCGGAAGCGGTGGGCGTGGTGGAAGTCCAGGGAGCGGCCCGTGGGCGGGATCGGCCCACCCGTCCCGGTCAGGGTGCTCGTGGCCCGAACCCAGGCCACCACCTGGTCATCCTCGGCGATGAGCGCCTCGACCTCGACGTGGAGGTCCGGCTGCCCGCTGCGGATCCACTGGTAGGTCTCGCGGACCTCGACGGGACCGAGTGGCTTGCCCTCAGGCGGCGATTCGGTCAGATCGAACGCAGCGGGAGCGTGGTTGCGGGCGGCGGGGTCGTGGACCGACTCGAGCGTCGCGTAGTCCTCGCTATTCACGGCGTCCCAGTACGTCCCGATGAGCGCCTTGTTCCGTTCGAGATCGTCCACGTCCCTCCCCTTTCGTGCGCGATTCCGCTCGGCTGCTCAGGCGTCCGGGGCCGCTCGCCGCTCGACGAACGGGGCTCGCCACTCGGGAGCCTCGAACTGGGGCGCGAAGAAGCTCGTCGATCGAGCGATCCGACCGTCGCGCAGCTCGTAGACGACGATCATCCACCACCAGGATCCGTCCGGGTAGCGGGACCTCAGCCAGGTCGTGCCGGCGTCGCCACGACCCTGGACACGGACGACGGTGAACAGTGGCGCCAGGACTCTGTGTTCGTCGCTCGCCTTGGCACGAACCGACGCGAGGTCGGGCCCGGTGTCGGGCGTCAGGCCTGGCCGGTGCTCCATCATCGCCCGGAGGTTGTCCCGCCCACGGATGACCTCGCCCGACTGCGGATACTCGTCGACAAAGTCCTCGGTGAAGACCTCGTCGATGACCTTGTAGTCACCGCTGGCCAGCGCCCTCGCATACCGCTCGGACAGCGCCTGATGGTCGACAGGCATCGTTACCCTCCCGTCTTCGCGCGATCGTCATGTTCCGGCCCGGCCGTGTCGGCCGACTGGGCCGCGTCCATCCGCCGTGCTTCGTCGTCCGTGAACACGCGCCCCCGTAGGAGCGAGAGGGCTCGTTCCTGTGCCCCGAGGATCCCTGCCAGGGCCTGCCGGCGCACCTCGGTCGGCAGATCGGAGTCCGAGCTCAGCTGGCCGAAGCCGACGTGGCTCATGTAGGCCGTGACGATCGTCTGGAGGTCCTCGGGCTCCAGCCACGTCGCGAGCTCCGGCAGGAGCCGGTCGAACGACGATCGGCCGAGCGGCGTGAACGCCCCATATTCGAGGGCGACATCGACGCTCATCCGGTTCATCGCCAGCTCGAAGTAGACGGCACGTCCCGCGTTCTTGGCGGTTCGGACGAATTGCCGGCGAGCCATGTAGAGCCCGACGAGCAACCAGCCGAGCGCGCCGCAGATCGCGCCGACGATGCCGGGGATGAGGACGCTGAGATTCATGGAGGCGGAGTCTGCACGACCCAGACCCGGCAAGACAAGGCCGACGTTCGAGATCCAGGCCTACCGCCCATCGACAGGTGCGGGGGCACCGCTCGCCGCATGGGCGATGTGGACGCCCAGGCCGATCGTGACGATCGGCGCGACGACCATGCCGATCGCGAGGCTGAGCAGGTTGTTGAGGGCGTCTGCGCCGGACACCTGCGACACGACGATCAGCGCAACCAGGATCGCGGCCCCGGCGTACGCGATGACGCCGAGCCACCCGGGCAGGACGTCGCCGGACCTGCAGGCCCGACCCAGGTAGTACAGGGCGATGGCGAGCGCAGCGTACGACGCGATGCCCGCCCAGCGGGTCAACCCGTTCATCAAGTCCACGTCCCGTCCGACCGCGACCATGATCGCTGCCGGGACCTGATCCCAGCCGGAGTTCTTCCAGTAGTCGACCTGGACGAAGGTCATGAAGGCGTTCATGCAGCCGAAGATCGCGGCAACGACAAGGAACGCGCCCGCCAGTTGCGGCGCGACACGACGGTGACCCGCCACCTCGCGAAGCCCGATCGCGAGCGGGATGAGCGCGAGGTAGGCGAAGAAGAAGAGCCCGTCACGCAGCACGTAGTCCCACAGGACCTGCTGCTGGTGCGCGAACGAGGCGGCGAAGAACTTCGCCTCGTCGACCAGCTGCCCCGCCGCTGTCGGCGTGTAGTCCGGCGAGCTCCCGAGGAGCCCGGTCGCCTCGACCAGGAACACCGCCGTCGCGGTCGCGAATGCGATCCCGGCGAAGATCCCCCAAGCTCGTGCCGTTCGTCCCCACGCGGGGTCGACGGCTGCAGGTGTCGACGGGATCGCCGTCGACGTCAAGTCGTTCATGGTTCCTCCCACTGCTCGCGCTACGTCTGCTGACCCGCTGGCGGCACGATCGGCTCGACCCACTCGGCGCGCCAGGCCGGGGGTTCCCACGAGTCCGAGACGTAGATCGTCTCGCGCACGACGAGACCGTCACGGAACTCCATGATCCCGACGACGTGGCTCGGGCGTCCGTCGTAGCGGATCGTGTATTGGTTCACCCACACGTCCCCGGCGCCCATCGTCCGAAGGTTCTCGAAGTCGAGGCGGGCCGGATAGGCGGTGCGCATCGCCTGGATGTTCGCCTTGCCCCGGATCCGCTCACCGCCCTGGGGAAACTCCAGGACCGCGTCGTCCGCGTAGATCCGCGATGCACGGGCTTCATCCCGTCCACCCCACGCGAGGTGGTCGCGGATGAGCTCTCGGGCTGCTGCTTCGTTCATTGACCGGAACCTCCAACTGCGGGCGACCGGATCCAGGGCGACGTTGGCGCACCCTCAGGCGCTGGCGTCGCCAGCGCCGGTGGCGGCTCGGGCGCAGGCTGCGCGCCCGCCATAAGAGCGCGCACCTGGCCGGGGTCGGTCGGCAGCGACGCGATGAGCAGCGACGCAGCCAGGACCGACGCCGAGACGGCGACCATGAGGGCAGTCCCAGCGGGGTCGAGGAGGCGTCTGACTCCGGCGCGCTCCTGCGCCGCGGGGTCTGGGATCCGGACCACTCGTGTGCCCATCGGCGATCTCCCCGTTGCGGCCGCTGAGCGCGGCCTGTGCCGAGGAGTCTCCTGCCAGGCCGGGGCGCCGTCGCCCGTGCCGACCCTGCTTCATCGCTGGCTCGATCCAAGGGCCTGCACCGTGGCCAGGGGTTGACCCCGATGGCACGATGACCCGCATGTCAGCGGAATCGATGCGCCAAGGCGAGCTCCGGTGAGCGACGAGCTGGCTACTGCGGTCGCGGCCGGTCGCGCGGCCGGGGCCGCGAGCCGCCCGGGCCGTGTCGCTACGGCAGGGGTCGTCGCCGCGGGGATCCTCGTCGCGGCGACCTGCCTGGCGCTGGTGGCCGCGAATCCCGCCGCAGCCGGTGACAGCTCCGTGACCGCCTGGTTCGTCGCGCTCGCCGCCAACCTGTTCTGGATCGGCGCGGGGCTGGTCATGTGGCACGCGCGGCCCGGCAACCGGGTGGGGCCGCTCGTGATCCTCACGGGGTTCGCGGGCACCGTGCAGTTCCTGAGCTTGGCGGGCGGCAACGCCGTCGCATGGACCATCGGGGACATGTGGAAGAATCTCGGGTTGGC
>JADGQH010000144.1 GCA_017881985.1 Chloroflexota bacterium
GGAGGGCTTCCGGTCGGGGTGGCCTGGCCCGGCGGCGTGATGGTCATGCTCGAGGATCCGTCGACGCCGACCGCGGCCTCGCAGTGCCAGCCCTTCGGGCCCAGGAGCGTTCGCGTCCCGTTGCTGTAGAAGGCCACCTGCGCGGCCACCGCCGTTGACACGGTGGCGGTCATCGTCGAGGGCACCGGTGCCATCGTCTCGTCGGGGAGCCCGAACGTGGTCGGACACGTCACCACGGGGATGTGGGCGGTCCGCGACGTTTCGGGAGTCGGGGCTTCCAGGCTTGCGATCGGGCCGGACGCGCCCGGCGAGACGCCGGGCGTCGCGGCGGGCGTCGCGCTCGGCGACGAGGGGGAAGCATCCGGAGCCGTAGCTCCGGACGGAGCGGAAGCCCCGGCCGCCGTTGCCACGACGGGAGGCGTCGGCGTCGGGCCGGAGCTCCCGCACGCTCCGACGACCAGGACGACGGCAAGGAAGAGGCCCGGGACGAACCGCTGGGACCGCCCGGGGCGGCGCTCGTGGTCGGCATTCTCGGCGGATCCGCGAACCGGGACGTCCATGTCCGCGATGGTACGCCCGCTGCGGTCAGCCGGACACCTGGATCTCCGCCGGTCACGGTCGCGTGCGAACGGTGAATCGACCCCCCGGCGCGGCACTATCCCTTGCGGCGGTAGGTCCAGATGGCGAGGGGCGCGAAGACCGCCACGATCCCGCCGATCCAGCCGAACGCGAGGAGGATCGTGCCGGCATCCGGCGTTCCCAGGATGAGGCCGCGGGCCGCGTTCACCACGATGGTCACCGGGTTCGCTTCGGCGATCGGGCGGAGCCAGTCCGGCATCGTCGCCACCGGCACGAATGCCGAGCTGGCGAAGGTGAGCGGGAAGACGGGGATGAAGATCGCGCCCTGGGCGGCCTGGGCCGACTTCGCCCGCAGGCCGATGTTCGCGGACAGCCAGCTGATCGCGTAGCCGAACAGGGTCACGAGCCCGAGGGCGAGCAGGAACTCCGGGATGCTCCCCGCGAAGCGAAACCCGATCAGGAAGCCGACCACGGTCATGACCGCGACGGTGTAGGCGTTCCGCAGGAGGTCCGCGAACGTCCGGCCGATCAGCACCCCGGACGGCGCCATCGGGAGCGAGCGGAAGCGGTCGATGATCCCCTTCTGGAGGTCCTCGGCGAGGCCGATCGCCGTGCCGGTCCCGCCGAACACCACGGTCTGGACGAAGATTCCAGGCATCAGGAACGTGACGTAGTCGATCCCGGGCGTCTTGATCGCGCCGCCGAAGACGAACGCGAAGAGCAGCACGAACATGATCGGCGTGATCGTGTCGACCACCAGGAGCTGCGGGTTCCGGACGACCGCCAGCATGTTCCGCCAGGCGAGCGTGATCGAGTCGGTGACGATCCACATGGGCCGGCGACGGCTTTGCGGGATCGGACGGCCGGCGGTGGCCGGTGCGGTGATGGCGGTCATGCGGCGTTCCTCTTCGCTGGCCGGCCGAAACGTCGGCGCGGGACGGTGGTTCCCGGGTCGCTGGTGCCGTCGGGCGCGGCCCCGTCCTCGGCTCGGTGGCCGGTGAGGGCCAGGAAGACGTCGTCCAGGCTGGGCCGGTGGAGCGACAGCTCCGCGATCTCCAGCCCGGCCCCGTCGACGCGGCGAACCACCTCGGCCAGGGTCCCCGCGCCGTGGTGGACGGGGAGGTGGATTCGACCTTCGATGGCGTTCGCCCGCGGCTCGGCGGCAGTGAGCGAGCGAAGAAGGTCCATGGCCTCGGCGGTCCGGGCGGGATCGGCGACGCGAACATCGACGACGTCCTCGCCCAGGCGATCCTTGAGCTCGTTGGCAGTCCCTTCCGCGATCAGGAGGCCGTCGTCGATGACGGCGATGCGGTTCGCCAGCCTGTCGGCCTCTTCCAGGTACTGCGTGGTGAGAAGGATCGTCGTCCCGTCCATGACGAGGCCCTCGATGACGTCCCACAGCCCGAGCCGGCTGGCCGGATCGAGGCCGGTCGTCGGCTCGTCGAGGAAGAGGACCTCAGGGCGGCCGACCAGGCTCGCGGCAAGGTCCAGGCGGCGGCGCATGCCGCCGGAGTAGGTGCGGGCGGGCCGGCCGCCGGCAGCGAGCAGGTCGAATGTCGCGAGCAGCTCGTCGGCGCGATCCCGCGCGGCGGGCCGGCCGATATGAAGCAGGCGGCCGACCATCTCGAGGTTCTCGTGGCCGGTCAGGTTCTCGTCGACCGCCGCGAACTGGCCGCTGAGGCCGATGGCCGCACGCACGGCGTCAGGCTCGTGCACCACGTCGTGACCGGCGACGGTCGCCCGGCCGCCGTCGGGGTGCAGGAGCGTGCTGAGGATTCGGACCGCGGTCGTCTTCCCGGCGCCGTTGGGGCCGAGCAGGCCGAGGATGGTCCCGGCCGGCACGGCCAGGTCGATCCCCCGCAGGGCGTGGACGTCGCCGTAGGACTTCCGAAGGCCTTCGGCGGAAATTGCGAGCTCGAGCATGTGATCCTCGTGGTCTGGCGGCGTCGGTCTGTGGCCGTCACTCCTTCCTTCGGTCGACACGGTCGCGCGGATGGCGATGCCGTGTCATGACGGCCCGTAATGACGGGCCCAAGTGGTGGGGACAGACTGCCGGGACCTCGGGGCACTGCCGTGCCTTCGGGAGCCGCGCTCGTCCGACGATCGAGCCGCGGTCGCGACAGAGGAGAGCCGCCATGCCACAGCCACCATCGACGCTCAGCTGGAGCTAGCCGGGTCCGGACGCAGCCCGCTGCGTCCGCGTCGTCGGCCGGTCGGGTCCCGGGACGTGACCGCGCCTGGCGGAGCTGCCGTGGAGACACGGCCGGCGAGGGAAGAACCATGAAGATCGGGAAGCCCGGGCGGCACCCATCCCGGGCACGGACGCCGTTCCGGCGGTTCCAGAAACAGCTGTCGCGCGGCGTTCGGCGCGCGTCCGATGCATTCGGCTCCGCCGGTCGCGACGCTGCGACACTCGTCGGTCGCACCACAGCACCGGTACGGACACCCGGAGGCGGCGCGAGCGTTGCATCCAACCCGCTCCAGGCGTTGCCCAACTCGACGCTTCGCTGGCTCGCCGCAAGCTCGGTCGGGCTCGGTGCCGGGTTCTTCCTGGCCGGAGCACCGCGGCTCGTCGTCGCGGCGGGCGTCGCACCTGCCCTCGTCTTGGGTGCCGCGATGATCGCGCGCCCGATCGAGCCCGCCGTCCGGCCGAAGGCGCGCTGAGCACCTCCTCGGGAGCGACGGCGAATCCTTTCGGGAGCGATCCCGCCCGCTTGGCTAGCTTGGCCCGCCCGCCCGGTCCGCCCACCCCGCCCCGCCGGTACCGCCCGGCCCGTTGCGGAATATCGGATGTGCCGATCGGATCCGAGGCCGTCGAGCGTGGAATCGCACCGAACGTCGACGTTGGCGGCGACCCGGAGCGCGTGCGCGGCGATCCTGATCGGCAGGCCCGATATCCGCGGGCTTTGGACGCGGCGAGCGCCTGGCGTCCCCGGGGGCGTGCCGAGCGACTCGCGTGCCCGCCCCGGGTGACGCGCCGAACGAATGACGCGGCGTCATGACGTGGCGGCCGCAGGGCGTGACACTCGCCGACGCCACCGGAACGCTCTTGTCGCTCCTTTGAGACCGGCTCGCTCCGTGCACCCGCACCCGGGAGACGGACATGCCACAGCCTCTGCCGCAACCCCCATCCACGCTGAGCTGGAGCAATCGAAGCCGCGGACGACCCGTCCGCATCGCTGCGGTTCTCGCCGGCGTCGCCCTCCTCGTCGCGAGCTGCGGCACGAACGCCGGCACCACCGGGCCGGGTGCATCGGCCGCCGCGGGCGCATCGGCCGCCGCTGGCGCTGCCAGCCAGGCGCCGGCCATCAGCCCGGCCGCGGCGGTCAGCGGGACGCTGACGGTCTGGGCGATGGGCAACGAGGGGGTCAAGCTCAAGGACCTCGCTGCCACGTTCATGAAGGACAACCCGGGCACGACGGTCAACGTGACGCCGGTCGACTGGGGCCAGGCCGTCGCGAAGCTCCAGACCGCAATCGCCGGCCACCAGACGCCCGACGTGAGCCAGATGGGCACCGACATGATGGGCCAGTTCGCGGCCACCGGGGCCCTCGAGGCCGTGCCCGCCAACTTCCAGGCGAGCACGTTCTTCACGAGCGCCTGGAACACGAACATCGTCAACGGCACGGTGTACGGGGTTCCCTGGTACGTGGAGACGCGGGTCCTCTATTACCGCAAGGACATCGCGGCGAAGGCCGGCATCACGACGACCCCCGCGACATGGGACGACCTGACGGCGATGGCCACGGCGATGCAGGCAAAGGGCGGCGCGAAGTGGGGCATCTCGCTGGGCACGCAGAACTGGCAGGAGTACCTGCCCTTCCTGTGGTCGAACGGCGGCGACGTCATGGACGCGTCGGGCAAGTTCCAGCTGAACAGCCCGCAGGCCGTTGAGGCGCTGACGTACTACGAATCGTTCTTCAAGGCCAAGCTGACCCCGACGTCGGTGCCGGCAGGCTTCGACATCACGCCAGCGTTCGTGTCCGGGACGAACCCGATGTTCTTCTCGGGTCCGTGGCACCTGGGCCTGATCAAGACCGCCGGCGGCGCTGCCTTCGACTCCAAGTGGGCCATCGCGCCGATGCCGAAGAAGGTCACCGCGACCTCGTTCATCGGCGGCGGGAACATGGTCGTCTACAAGGACAGCAAGAACAAGGACCTCGCCTGGAAGTTCGTCCAGTACCTCGCCGACCCCAAGACGCAGCTGGCGTGGTACGCGGACGTCACCGACCTGCCCGCCGTCCAGGCAGCCTGGGACGACCCGGCCCTCAAGGGCGACGCGAACGTCGCACTGTTCGGCGAGCAGCTGAAGGACACGAAGGCGCAGCCGGCAACCTCCACGTGGAGCCAGCTGGCAACCGCGCTGAACGGAACCCTCGAGAAGATGACCACCGGCGGCATGGACCCGAAGGCCGCCGCTGACGAGATGCAGCAGGAGGCAACGACGATCGGGACGGGCCAGTGAAGTGACAGTCCCTGCGCTCGCCCAGCGCAGAACGGCGGAGGCGGCACCGTCCGCCTCCCGCCGGCCGTGGCGAGACGACCTGGTCGGTTGGGCGTTTGCCGCCCCCTTCGTGATCCTGTTCGTAGTCTTCCTCGCGTTCCCGATCCTGGCCTCGTTCCTCCTCAGCTTCACGAGCTTCGGCCTCCGGGATATCGCCAACCCGGTCGGGACGAGCGTCATCGGGATCAAGAACTACGTCGACCTCTTCGCTGATCCGAAGTTCTGGAAGGCGCTGTTCAACACGTTCTACTTCGTCGTGGTCGGCGTGCCGGTGACGCTCGCCATCGGGCTGCTGATCGCGACGGCCCTGAGCCGCGGGGTGACCCGCTTCCGCACGGCGTTCCGGGTCGGCTACTACCTGCCGGTCATCACCAGCATCGTCGCGATCGCGGTGGTCTGGCGATTCCTGCTCAACCCCGACGCGGGGCTGATCAACATGCTGCTGAGCGGCCTGGGCATCAAGGGGCCGGCCTGGCTGGCCGACCCGGTCTTCGCGATGCCGTCGATCATCGCGATGGCCGTCTGGCGCAACCTCGGATTCGCGATGGTCGTCTTCCTGGCCGGCCTGCAGACGATCCCCGCCCAGCTCTACGAGGCCGCCGGCATCGATGGTGCCGGTCGCTGGCAGGCGTTCCGGTACGTGACCATCCCCATGCTCCGCCCGACGATCCTGTTCATGACGGTCATCACCACGATCGGCTACCTGCAGCTGTTCGAGGAGCCGTTCGTGATGACGCTCGGCGGACCTCTCGACTCGACGCTCTCGATCACGATGTACATGTATCAGCAGGGCTTCACCTTCTTCCACCAGGGCTACGCCTCCGCGATCGCCTACGTGCTGTTCGTCATCGTCGCGCTGATCGCCTTCCTCCAGTTCAAGTTCCTCCGGTCGGACGAATGAGGAGGGCCGAACGATGACTGCCATTCCGGCTGCCGCGCCGGCTCCCGCCGCGACGATCTCGGCGCCCGGATCCGGCCGGACCGCGGGGAACCGGTGGGTCTACCTCCTGCTCGTCGGTGGGCTTGTCTTCATGGTCGGGCCA
Organism: Chloroflexota bacterium; assembly: GCA_017881985.1. Classification (GTDB taxonomy): domain Bacteria; phylum Chloroflexota; class Limnocylindria; order Limnocylindrales; family CSP1-4; genus CTSoil-043. Next base: position 6,127 of record JADGQH010000144.1, read on the forward strand.
TTCCTGTGGATGCTCCTCGGCTCGATCAAGCCGCAGGCGGACTTCCTCACGGCGCCGACGATCCTGCCGTCGGTGCCAACGACCGACAACTACAGCCGCCTGTTCAACCAGCTCGACTTCCCGCGCTTCTTCTTCAACTCGTCGGTCATCGCGCTGGCCGTCACGGTCGGCAACCTCGTCTTCTGCCCGATGCTCGGCTACGCGCTGGCGAAGCTGCGCTGGCGCGGCAAGCGCGTGATCATGGGCCTGGTCCTGGCCACGCTCATGGTCCCGGCCGGGATCACGCTCATCCCGAACTTCATCCTGATGAGCAAGCTCGGGTTCGTGAACACGTACCCCGGCCTGATCCTGCCGTTCCTCGCCGGACCCTTCGGCGTGTTCCTCATGCGCCAGTTCATGTACGGCGTACCCAACGAGCTGCTCGAGGCGGCACGCATGGACGGCGCCAACGAGTTCCGGGTCTTCTGGTCGGTCGTCGTCCCGATCGCCACGCCGGTCCTCGCCACCCTCGGCATCCTCACCTTCCTGGGCAACTGGAACAGCTTCCTCTACCCGCTCGTGATGGCCCAGGAGCCCCAGATGTACACGCTGCCGGTTGCGCTTGCCACATTCGCGACGGGCCAGTACCAGGCCGACCACGGGATGCTCATGGCAGGCTCGGTGATCCTGGTCGTGCCCGTGCTGATCGTCTTCATCCTCTTCCAGCGCTGGATCACGGAAGGAATCGCCACGACCGGCCTCAAGGGCTGAACGCGGCGGTGGCGGCCGAACGCCCGCGGTGAGACCGCGCCCGACCGACATTGGAGGTTGCTCATGCCCATCCGCCGGCGCGTTCCCCGGCCCTTCGCCTTCTTCGCCGGGCTCATCGCAGTTGCTCTCCTCGTCCCGACGGTCGCGTTCGCGGCGAATCCAGCCTCGCCTTCGGCGGCGAATCTCTCGCCCGCCAGCCTCGCGGGCGCGAACCCCGTCCGACAGGCCACGCTGCTGCGCTATGCCCGCGACACGTGGGCGTCGTTCGTCGCGATGACCGACACGAGGAGCGGCCTGCCGGCTGACAGCCTGTCCGCGGATGGCACCACGAGCGTCCAGACGTCGACCACGAACATCGGCGCCTACATGTGGAGCACGGTGGTCGCCGACAGGCTCGGCATCATCACCCACGCCGACGCGGTGAAGCGTCTCAGGCAAACGCTCGGCTCGCTGGAGACTATGGAGCGCTACTGGCCCGGCGGCCAGTACTACAACTGGTACGACCACACGACGGGCGCGAAGCTGACGATCTGGCCGCCGACCGGCTTGCCGATCAACCCGCCGGATGGCCCGATCCTGTCGTCCGTCGACAACGGCTGGCTCGCGACCGGGCTGCAGGTCGTGGCGAACAGCATCCCCGAGGTCGCGAAACGCGCCGCGGCCCTCTTCGCCAGCATGGACTTCGGCTTCTACTACCGGCCGGCCGTCAACCGGATTGCCTTCTTCTATGCGCCCGGCACCGGTGCATCGGCCTGCTGCTACGACACGATCGTGAGCGAGAGCCGGATCTCGAGCTACATCGGCATTGCCAAGGGCGAGATCCCCACGAAGGAGTACTTCGGCTCCTGGCGATCATTCCCGGCCACGTGCGACTGGAGCTGGCAGGAGACGCAGCCCGTCGGGTTCAACCAGACGTATCTGGGCGTCAGCGTCTTCGAAGGTGCCTACCCATACGACGGGATGCGCATCGTGCCGGGCTGGGGCGGCAGCATGTTCGAGGCGCTCATGCCGGACCTCTTCGTGCCCGAGGATCAATGGGGGCCGAACAGCTGGGCGATCAACCATCCCCTGACCGTGGCCGCCCAGATCCACCACGGTCTCGTGGATGCCCGCTACGGCTACTGGGGCTTCTCCCCGTCGAACACCCCGGAAGGTGGGTACGCCGCGTACGGTGTCGACGCGATCGGCATGAACCCCGCCGGCTACCCGTCGAACGAGAACAACGCGTTCGTCGACCACGGCTTCGGCACGTGCCCC
>JADGQH010000145.1 GCA_017881985.1 Chloroflexota bacterium
GAGACCGCCGAGGGCGGCGGCGAAGCCCAGCCGGGTTGCCCGGCTCTTCTGGCCGACCAGCTCCCGACGGTAGGCCACGGCCCCGCTCGCGGCCCCGGGGACTAGGCCAATCGTGTTGGCGACGTTCGCCACGACGGGCGGGTAACCGAGTGCCAGGAGCGTCGGGAACGTGACGAGCGAACCCGACCCGACGATCGTGTTGATGGCGCCGGCCGCGAGACCGGCGCCGATGATCAAGAGGGCGTGGAGCGGCGTCACCGTGACGTCATCGATTCCCTGGCGTGGCTCAGCGGCCCCGCCCCTGCCCGCACGTCGCCGCCGCTACGTCCGACTTCGGGTCGCAGGCGGCCGAGGAGCTCGACCTGGACCTGCGCCTGGGCCTTCCCGCCGACGGTCCCGCGTCCGCCCGATGTCATCCGTGCACCTAGAGAATCTTCGAGAGGAACGCCTTCGTCCGCTCGTGGGTCGGGCTGGTGAAGAAGTGCTCGGGCGTGCCCTCTTCGATGATCTGACCGTCGTCCATCATCACCACCCGGTCCGCGACCTCGCGGGCGAACCCCATCTCGTGGGTGACGACGATCATCGTCATCCCTTCGCGTGCAAGCTCCTTCATAACCTCGAGGACCTCGCCGATCATCTCGGGGTCGAGGGCGCTCGTCGGTTCGTCGAAGAGCATGAGCGCCGGCTTCATGGCCAGCGCGCGGGCGATCGCGACGCGCTGCTGCTGGCCGCCCGAAAGCTGGCCGGGATACGCGTCCGCCTTCACGGCCAGGCCCACCCTGTCGAGGAGGGCACGTCCCATCTCGACCGCCTCTGCAACGGGCATCTTCCTGACCTGAACGGGCGCGAGGATCACGTTCGCAAGGGCGGTCTTGTGCGGGAACAGGTTGAAGCGCTGGAAGACCATGCCGATCTCCTGGCGCTGGGCGGCGATGTTCCGCTCCTTGTCCTCGACCAGCTTGCCGTTCACCTCGCGGTATCCGATGAGGTGGCCGTTGACGGAGATCCGGCCTTTCTGGATCCGCTCGAGGTGGTTCAAGCACCGGATGAACGTCGTCTTGCCGGAGCCGGACGCGCCGATGACGACGACGACTTCCTGGCGGCGGACCGACATCGACACGCCTTTGAGGACATGGAGCCGGCCGAACCACTTGTGGACGTCGCGCGCCTCCACGACGACATCGCTCGTCGTCGGCGGAGCACCGCCGATGGCATCGAGCAGGTCGTGAGGCGCACCGCCGGACATCAGAGGTCCTCGGGCGCGTCGTCGGCCTCGATCGGAAGCCGGAACCCAGCGAACCGTTCGAGGAAGGACGGCCCATCGGTCGCGGCCGTCGACTTCCCGAAATACCGCTCGATGCGTGACTGGACCAGGCCCCAGGCCGTCGTGAGCAGCAGGTAGTACGTGGCCACGACGAGCAGCAGCTCGAACACGCGGAACGTGGAAGAGACGAGCGTGTTCGTGCTGAGCAGGAGCTCCTGGACCCCGATCACGCTCACGAGCGAGGTGTTCTTGAGCATCGAGTTGAACTCGTTGCCGAGCGGCGGGATCACGAACCGGGCGGCCTGCGGCAGCACGACCAGTCGCATCGACTGTGGGTACGTCATCCCGAGCGACTTCGCCGCCTCCGCTTGTCCCGGATCGACCGAGAGGATTCCCGCCCTGATGATCTCGGCCATGTAGGCGCCCTCGTTGAGGCTGAGCGCCACGATCGCCGCCTGGATGTTGCCGGCGAACGTGAACGGGCCAAGATCGATGTCGTGGAACCGGAAGATGCCGGCGGCAGCGAGGGCCGTGTAGACGAACACGATCTGGACGAGGAGCGGCGTGCCGCGGATGATCCAGGTGTAGCCACGGGCGATGGAACGCAGTGGCCACGCCCGGGAGAGGCGCGCGAACGCGGCGAGCAACCCGAAGACGACGCCGATCGTCTGGCCGGCCACGGCGAGGCCGAAGGTGAGCGCGAGCCCCTGCAAGTAGCCCTGACTCGGCTGCAGCAGGTAGTGCCAGAAGAACGACGGGTCGAACTGGATGACGGCGAGGCTGAACACGCCGCCATCCATATTCGCCAGGGTCATCGAACGTCCGCCGGCAGGCAGAAGGGGCTCAAGGAAGCGCGTCCCCCTGGATTCCGAACTGGGTCAGGATCTGGAGGTACGTCCCGCTGGCCTTGACCGCGTTGAACGCTGTCTGGATCGCAGCCGTCAGCGCGGTGTTCGTCTTGACGATCCCGATCCCCGTGAGGATCTGGCCGAACGGCTTGCCGGCGACCTCGAAGGTATTCGGTGACTTCGTGATGTAGTAGGCGGCGGTCTCGAGCGTCGTGCCGTACGCATCGACCTGCCCGATCTGGAGCTGCTGCAGCGCGTCGGTGTCCTTGGGGAACACGACGATGCCGATCGGCGGCTTGTTGGCCGCCTTGAACGTCTCGTTCTGCGTGGTGAGGATGCCCTGGATCGTCGTGCCGTCCTCGACCGCGACCTTCAGGCCGGAGAGATCGTTGAGCGACTGGACGTGCTTCGGGTTCCCGCTGGCGACGAGGATCGACTGGCTCGAGTTCATGTAGTCGACGAGATTGATGACCTCCCGGCGCGCCGGCTTGTCGAACAGCTGGGACAGGATCGCGTCGCAGTTGCCCGCCTGGAGCGCGGGGATGAGCCCGCTGAACGGGATGTTCGACCATGTAGCCTGGAGACCGAGCTGGGCCGCGATCGCGTTGCCGAGGGCGATGTCGGAGCCCGTCGGCTGGTTGTTCGCATCCATGAACTCAATCGGCGGGGAGCTGATGTCCGAGCAGAAGACGAGCTTGCCCGCGTTCTGGATCGCCGGTGGCGCGACCGCGGGGGTCGGAGCCACGGACGGCACGGTCGCCGGCGACGCTGGGGCCTGGGCCGACGGCGCGACCGCCGCAGACGCGGGGGCGGAGCTCGCGACTGGAGTGGGCGTCGCGGACGCGCCCGAGCAGGCGCCGAGCGCGACCGAGACAAGGACCGCGACGAGCGCGAGCCCGCGCGACCCAGAAGACTTGTGTTGCTCATCACGCCGCATCGTTTCCTCCTTTGGCACTTCTGCCGCTGTGTGGGGACGCCTCAACACGGGGAGGCCGCCGATGGTCAGCCGGGACGACTTGATCGCCTGCCTCACCCCCTGACACGACGGCGTGGCGGCGCACTTGGGGCGGGACGGTCCGCCGTGGGGCGGACGAGCTGCCGGGACCCTGTGGCGGACGGGCCAGCTTCCGCGACGATCGACCCGATTGAGCGGATGTGCTCCACCGTCGCGATCCCTGCGGCCATGGCGTCATGGCTGACGATCGCATCGAGGATGGCCCGATGCCCCGCCAGCGACGCCGAGCGGCGCTTCGGGCTCTGGAGCGCGTCCTGCCGGATCGAGGCCATCCAGTCCGCCGTGATCTCGACGATCCGCCCGAGGAGCGGGTTGTGCGTCGCGCGGGCGACCAGGTGATGGAAGCGACGGTCGAGGGCGGCGTAGTCGGCCTCTGATCCGGCCTTCTCCATCTCTCCCACTGCCGCCCTAAGGCTGCGCAGGTCGGCCGGCGTCGCCCGCAGCGCAGCGCGCGATGTGATAGGCGGCTCGATGGCCTCACGAAAGTCCAGGATGCTCCGAAGGTCGCGGGACTCCGGCGCCATCACGCCCAGGAGGCTGTCGCCGAGCCCACCGCCGTCCGCGTTGACGACCACCGTCCCCCGCCCGGGTCGGCGCACCACAAGCCCCTTGAGCGTGAGCTCGTGGATGGCCTCCCGGATCGACGCCCTGGACACCCCGAGTTGCTCCGCGAGCTGCCGCTCGCTCGGCAGCCTGGCGCCGGCAGGGAGCTGGCCCTGCTGCAACACCCGTTCGAGCATGGACGACAGGGCGTCCGGCAGGCGGGCCGTCTGCACGGCGAGCCTCGACCAGTCGACCGCCTGTTCCGCACCGTGCGCTGCTGCCGCTTTGTCGGCCAACCGGGCGTCCCCACTCTGCTGGGCGAGCCGTCCATTCGTGGTCTACTGGACGGATGGTCGGACCAAGTTACCCATGATGGCCAAACGCTGTCGATGCCGAGACGTGACTGTCCCGCATGCCGCGACTCACGCGTATCTGACGGACCTCCTCGATCGCGGGAGCGTCACGCGGCCTCGTAAGGACTCGTGAAGTTTCCCCGCGAGCGCATCCCCCTCCCCGGTCTGCTCCTGACCCGCGGCGAAGGAGCCAGAAGGTCGATGGACGGACTCAGGGGGAGCGGAAGCCCGAGGGCCGACCCACGTCGAGTTGCCAACGCTCCACAGCACGGCTGGGTGCGCTCAGGTCGGGCTTGACAGTCGAGCAATCCCGACCATGCTCGAAAGTTGGGCTGGGCTGGTGCGCCCCCGGACGGACTCGAACCGCCGACGCAGGCCTTAGGACGGCCTCGCTCTATCCACTGAGCTACGGGGGCGTGGGCATCGATCGTACAGCAGCGTTGTGGCGCCGCGACGCTCAGGGCCGGTGGCGTCAGGCCGGGACGCCGGCCACTCGCAGGCCGGGCGCGCCGTAGAATGCCGCGCGATGGATCAGGCATTCCCGAACCCCCTTCCCGATCTCGTGCTGTGGCGCGGCGACGGGTGCCACCTGTGCGACGACGCTCGCGTCCTCGTGACGGCGCTGCTCGCCGAGCGCGCGGCGGCGGGACGCCGGATACCCGCCCTCGTGGAGCGCCGGATCGCGGACGATCCCGCGGTCGAGCGCGAGCTCCTCGAGCAGATCCCGGTCCTGGACTACGCTGGTCGGCGGCTGCCGCTCGCGATCAGGGCGGGCGCGGTCCGCGCGTTTCTCTCCGCGGCCCTCGATGGCCCAGCAGCGACCGGCGGCCCCGAGGCCATGACGGACGCGGAGATCGCGGGCCACCTGGAGCCGCGCGCCGGCCGGGGCGCCTGACGCCATGCCCGCGTCCGACCTCACACTCCTCCTCGCCTTCGGGGCGGGCATCATCAGCTTCGTCTCGCCCTGCGTGCTGCCGCTCGTTCCCGCCTACATCGGGCAGCTGACGGTCGTGGCCGTGGTCCGCGGCGAAGGGCCGGTCGCGGCCGGCTCGTCGCGCTGGCTGGCGGTTCGCCATTCGTTGGCGTACGTGGTGGGGTTCGCATCGGTCTTCACGCTCCTGGGCATCAGTGCCTCGTTCATCGGCGGAGGCCTCTACGACCTCTTGCCGACGCTGCGGACGATCGGCGGCCTCGTCCTGATCGTCATGGGACTCAACCTGGCCGGCATCCTGACGCTCCCCGCCATCCAGCGCGTCTTCCAGCGGACATGGCGTCCGCTGGAGGCGGGCGCGGCCGGCCAGCTGGCCCGGTCGAGCGGCACGGTCTCGTTCGGCACGCAACGCGACGGCAGCAGTGATCCGGGCTTCGGCGAGCGACTGGGAGGAAGGCTTGTCGGCGGGCGCGGCGGGTGGCTCGCGTCGTTCGGCCTCGGAGTGGTCTTCGCGGTGGGCTGGACCCCATGCATCGGGATCATCCTGGGCGGCATCCTGACGGTGGCCGCGTCGTCCGGGCAGACCCTCCAGGGCGGCCTCCTCCTGTTCGCTTACAGCCTGGGCCTCGGCCTCCCGTTCGTGGCGCTCGCGATCGTCTACGACAGGGCACCGGCCGTGATCCGGCCGCTGGTCCGCCACGGGCGCGCCGTCAGCACCATCGGTGGGCTGCTGGTGGTCGCCATCGGCCTCGCCATGGTCTTCGACGTGCTGACGCTGCTCGCGCGCCTGGCACCGGGCGTCTAGCCGGGATGCCGTCACCCTCGCCAGAGGAACGCGAATCGCCCGTGACGGCCGACCCGCGCCGCGGCCTGGTCGGGCCGTTCACCGGCCGCCAGCTCGCCGCCGCGCTCGGGACCGTCCTGATCGTCGCCGCGATTCTCGTCGTGGCGACGACGCCGCTGGCCTCGGTGCCGGCCCCCGGCATCGCTCCGCAGCCGACGCAGTTCGCGATCGGGCCGGTTGTCGAGGGACTGCGGGTCGGCGACCGCGCCCCCGAGCTGGAGATCCTCGGCGCCGACGGGGCGACAGCTCCGCTCCGTGACCTGGCGGGCGCCCCGGTTCGGCTGGCCGACCTTCGCGGTCATCCCGTCTGGATCAGCTTCTGGGCGAGCTGGTGCCCGCCGTGCCAGGCGGAGACGCCGGTCCTGCGCGAGACCTTCGCCGCGTACGGGCCGAGGGGCCTCGCGCTCGTTGCCGTCAGCGTCCAGGAGTCGACGGTCGACGACGTGCGCGCCTATGCCGCGAAGTACGGCCTCGGCTACACGGTCGCGGCCGACCTGGCCGGCGACGTCTTCCGCCGCTACCGGGTCTACGGGCTCCCCACGCAGATCTTCGTGGATGCCGAAGGGATCATCCGGGCGATCGTCCAGGGACCCGTCGACACCGGGATCGCCACCGCCAGCCTCGCGCTCGTGGGGCTTCCACCCGAGGGCGCCGCCTCGTCCGACGCCCCGACCGGCGCGCCCGCGACGGGACGACCCACGACCATATCGCCCTGAGTGTCGTCGCTCCCGCTGCCGATCGCCGGGCCCGCTCGTATCAGGCCTACGAATGAATCTGAGCTCGCCGAGCACGACGTCGACGACGAAACGCGCTTTCACCGTCGAACTGAGCGTGAATCGTCTCGATTCGATCACTCGACCTGATCTCCACCACGTGGGCTGATCGAATCCGGGTGAAACACCACGGCGCCGCGTGGGTGGCGCACCGACAACGGGTCGCCGCGATCGGCTCAACCGCGACAGTCCAGCCTGTGGCAACCCTAGACGAGCGGCTCCCAGGCAAATCGATCCCGAACCGGCACGAGGCGTCCCACCGGTCGCTCCCGCTCGTGCGAGAGGACCACCGTCCAGCGCTCCTCGGCGGCGCGCGCGAAGAGCGTCGCCTTGTATGCCACGGAGTCGAGCGGGAAGTCGTCGAAGGCCGGGATCCAGCGCGGGTTCGCCGACCACGGGCGCATCGCGATGTCACCCAGGAATGCGAGCGTCCGGCCCGGCGACCGCACCACGACCGCCTGGTGGCCGGCCGTGTGCCCGCCGGTCGGCACCGCCATAACGCCTGGCAGCAGCTCGACCTCGCCGTCGGCGGCTCCCGCGCTCCCCCACTCCCGGACGAGCCGGAGCTCCGGCTGATCGTACGAGGCCACGATCCGCGGGTTCGCGTCCAGGGCAATCTCCCACTCGGCCCGCTGCGCCACGATCCGGGCGCGCGGGAAGGCGCGCGTCCCGTCCGCCCGCAGGAGGCCGCCGGCGTGGTCGTAGTGGAGATGGCTCATCGCAACGATGTCGACGCTCCCCGGGTCGAAGCCCGCCCGATGGAGCGTCGGCACGATGGGATCGCCGAGAAGGCCGCGCCAGGTGCGGCCGCGTTCGTCGAGTCGCTCGCCGATGCCCGTCTCGACGAGGACCCGGCCGGCCGGCGTCTCGATCAGGAGGCAGTTGAGGGCCTGCAGGAGCCGGCCCTCGGCGTCGAGCTCGTCGGCGACGAGCTTCCCCCACAGGACGCGCGGGACCGGCCCGAAGAGGGCGCCGGCATCCGAGCGGAACGTGCCCGCCTGGACCAGCGCGACGCGCACCCCCGCGCCGAGGTCGGCCGACCAGTGGACCGCGTCGTTGAGCGCCACGCCGAGCCGTCAGCCTGCCTGGCCGGGACCGCGCCGGCGACCCGCCGCGAAGTCGCGATGGAAGGCCGACGCCGTGGGCTCGCTCTGGCCCTGGTACTTGGACCCGAGCCCCGCGCTGCCGTACGGCCGCTCGACGGGGCTCGACATCTGGAAGAAGCTGATCTGGCCGATCCGCATGCCGTGATAGAGCGCGATCGGGAGACTGGCGACGTTCGAGAGCTCGAGCGTCAGGTTGCCCTTCCAGCCCGGGTCCACGTAGCCGGCGGTCGAGTGGATCAGCAGGCCGAGGCGGCCAAGCGAGCTCTTGCCCTCGAGGCGCGCAACCAAGTTGTCGGGCAGCTCCACCCACTCGACCGTCTGGCCGAGCACGAACTCGCCCGGGTGAAGGATGAACGGCTCGTCGTCGGTGATCGAGAGGAGCTCCGTCAGGTC
>JADGQH010000146.1 GCA_017881985.1 Chloroflexota bacterium
CGTCCCACCCGGTGGTGTCCGGCGAAGGCGGCCGTCGGCGGGTCCGGGAGCTCGAGCAGCGCCTGCATCACCACCCGCGCCTGGACCGTGTCGTGGGCGGTCGAGATCAGCGCGTCATCGACGGTCAGGCCGGCGGCTTCGAGGGCCTGCCGATAGCCGTCGAGCCGGCGCGCCAGGGGCCAGATCCGGGTGTCCCCGACCACCGCCGCGACGCGACGATGACCTGCCGCGAGGAGCCGGTTGACGGCCTCGCGCGCTCCCGTCTCGTTGTCTGCGGTGACGGTGTCGACATCCAGCCCTTCGATCGGGCGGTCCATGGCCACGATGATGAGGCCGTGCCGAATGTCCGCGCGAAGATAGGAGGCATCGCCGGGTGCCGACATGATGATGAGCCCGTCGACCCGCCGCTCGACGAGCGCGCTCGCGAGGTTCTGCTGGCGGACCGCATCGTTTCCGTGGCTGGCGGTGATGAGCTGCAGGTCGTGCGCCGCCAGGACCGTCTCGATCGCGCCGACGACAGCGGCCACCCACGGGTCAGCGACCTCGGGGATGAGCAGGCCAACGGCGGCGCTCGGGCCACCACCCGCCAGCGACCGAGCGAGCCGGTTCGGACGGAAGCCGATCTCACGCGCGGCGGCGAGCACCCGTTCCGCGGTCGCCGGGGCGACCCCATATTCCTCGTTCAGGGCCCGGGATGCCGTCTTGAGGCTCACGCCGGCGAGCGCTGCCACGTCGGCCAGGATCGGGCGCCCCGGCGTGCTCACTGCGCGTTCGCCTGTCCGCGATGTTCCTCGTGAGCTGGCGAGGCGCTGGCAGGCATCAGGAAATCCGCCATGGGAACACCCCGTCTCGCGTTGAGGGCTCGGAGCTCAGGCGCTCCGGGCGACGATGATGGACATCACGTCCACCGAAACGCGCCTGCCGGTCGCAGGAATGGGTTCGTCCGCACCGCGTCGGGGACGCGGTGCGGACGCTTCGTGACAGAGGTCAGCTACCGCAGTCCGACTTGTAGATGAACTTGGAGACCGCGGGATCGGTCATGTTGTCCTTGGTGACGACGATGGACTCGGTCTGGATCGCCGCGGTCACCGGCTGCCCGGTGAGCGCGGCGATGGCCTGCTCGACGCCCTGCTGGCCAATGGCGTAGGGCTCCTGGGCGACCAGGGCCTGGACGTCGCCGGCCTGGAGCTGCTTGATCTGGTCAGGGCCTGCGTCGAACCCGACGACCTTGGTCGTGGCCGTCTTGCCCGCCTGCTTGACGCCGGTCGCGACGCCCTGCGCGGTGAACAGGTTGGTGGCGAAGACACCCGCGAGATCGGGGTCCTTGGCGAGGGCGGCGCTGACGACCGACGCGGCAGTCGAGGCCGTATCGTGCGAGTACTGCGTGTCGGAGACGAGCACGAAGCCGTATGTCGCCGCCTTCTTGACGAAGCCCGCGACGCGCGCATCGACGCTGGAGACGCCCGGGTCGGTGGAGATGACGAGGACCTTGGCGCCCTTGGCGAGCCCGAGGGTGGCCAGCGCGTCCGCGGCCTTCTCGCCGCCGAGCTCGTTGTTCGTGGCGATCCGGGAGACGCCGACGCTCGGGTCAGTGACGATCGTGTCGACGAGCACGATCTTGGTGCCTGCGGCCTGGATGTTCTTGAGCGGGCCAGCCGAGGCGGTCACGTCATTCGGCGCGACCAGCAGCGCGTCCGGCTTCGACGCGGCGACGGCGTCAAGCATCGGGTTCTGGAGGGTGGCGTCGAACTTGTCGGGGCCCTGCACGTTGAGCGTTGCGCCGGCGGCCTTGGCGGCAACCTCTGCACCGCACTGCATGGAAACGTAGAAGGGGTCGCCCTTGACGCCGACCATGAGCGTGATCGACTTGCCCGCGCCCCCACCCGCGCTGGCGGCGCTCGACGCGCCGGCAGCGGCGCTGGCCGCCGGGCTCGCGCCCGAGCTGCACGCCGACAGGATCAACGCCCCAACCGCGACCGCAGAAACCAACTTCAACCGAGTCGTTCTCACATCCGCTCCTCGTCTGGTCTAGCCACGACGACGTCCTCGCGTCGCCGATCGCGCTGTCAGACAGCGCTGTCAGGCACACTAGTCCGGACGCGCCCGGCGGTCAAGACCCAATTGCTGGCCAACCCAGCGTGCGATCCCGTCGAGGTCCACCGATGCGAAGTCGGACGTGTCGACGGACAGGATTCGCTGGGTCGCGATGGGCTGCGCGATCCCGGCCAGCTGGGCGAGCTCGGCCGCGTAGCTCGCCGGCGGGTGGCCCGAGTGGCGGGTTCGGGCGGTGTAGCGATCGACGAGGACGTCGGCCGACGCGTGACACCACACCTCGGCCCACCGCTCGATCCCTGCTCGCTCCAGGCCATGCAGGACGGCGTCGTGTGGGGGCATGCGGAACCATGCCTCGATCACAACCGCCGATTCCGGCGGGAAGTCCGCGACGATCGACCAGATCGCCTGCATGCTGGCTCGACCCAGGCTGCGGCCGAACTCGCGATCACCGTTCCCATCGCCGAGCTCGTCGAACAGGGCTTCCTTGATGCTGTCCAGCGACAGAACGGGCAACCGAAGGTGCGCGCCGATCGCGCGAGCGATCGACGACTTGCCGGTGGCGGGCACGCCGTTCACCAGCACCGCTCGAGTCATGCGGAGAACGCCCGGAGCCCGGCTCCGATGACACCTGCGTCATCGCCGAGGACCGCAGCCACGACTGGGCAGTCGAACCAGGGGGATGTTGGCGCGGCGTTCTGCAAGACCGTGGCGGCGGCGAAGCCGAGGCCACCACCGAGCACGACCAGGTCCGGGTCGAATGCCGCCACCGCCGAGTCGATCGCGTGTCGCCACGCCTCGGCCCACCGGTCCAGCACCGTGGCGGCGGCTGGATCGTGATCGCGGGTGCGAAGAAGACTCTCGACGGTCGTTCCCTTCGGCAACCCGGCGTCCGCGATGTACCCGTTCACGGCAGTACCCGACACGAAGACCTCAGAACAGCCATACCGCCCGCATTTGCACGCCGGCCCAGCCGGGTCTACCGTCAGGTGCCCGAGCTGACCGGCGTTGCCCCGGCCGCGCAGGAGCCGGCGCGATTCCGCGACGGCTCCCCCGATGCCCGTCCCGACGGTGAACATCACCACGTGGTCGGCGGTCTTCGCAGCGCCGACGGCGAGCTCCGCGACGAGCGCCATGTGGGCATCGTTGTCCAGGATGACCGGGCGGGCGATCCTGGCGCTGAGGAGCTCACCGAGCGCGACGCCCGCGAGGTTCACGAAACCGGCCGACAGCGCGGTCCGGCCGTCGCGGTCGAGGCGTCCGGGGATGCCGACGCCCACGGCGACAACGTCATCGTCGAGGAGCCGACGGACCAGGCCTTCGACGAGGTCCGGGATCGACGACATCGAGTCGGTCCGCACCTTGAGGAGCCCCGACAGCGCGCCGTCCGGCCGGATCTTCGCCGCTCGCACGTTCGTGCCACCGACATCGACCCCGATCGTTGCCCCGCCGGGCGCACCATCAGGAGCAGCTGGATTCGTCATCGAGAGGGCGGGTCTCAGGAAGGGGCCCCGCCGAGGACCGCCTGGATCGCTCTGAGCCGCGGCACGCCTAGCTCCTGGAGGCGCCGCGCCCGCTCGACCGGGTCCGCGGCGAGACAGTCCTTCCACAGCGACCGCCCGGCGATTGCCCCGGACGCTCCGCCGGCCAGCGCGATTCTGAGCTGCTCGAGGAACGTCGCGTGGTCGACCCCTGCCGAGAGGACGGCCCAGGGGATGCCGCCGAGCGCCGCGGTGACGGCCTGGCAGCCTTCGAGCGAGCCCGGGTACTGGAGCTTCATGACCTGGGCTCCGCACTCCCTGGCGAGCGCAGCGGCCTGGACCACGAGCTGCGGGGCGAGCGCACGATAGTCGTCCGCGGACTCCTCGGGCAGCGCGTAGGTGAGGATCTCCACCACGAGGAGGATGTCCTCACGGGCGCAATCCTCGACCACCGACGCGATCATCCGGGCGGGATGGGAGTCCTTGCCCTCGCGGTCGGGGCGCATGTAGACGTTCAGCTTGGCGACGGTTCCCCCGAGCGCGCGAATGCGTCGCGCGTCGACTCCCGCCACGATCCGGCTCATGCGGAGGCCGTTCTCGCCGGCGTCGTACCCAGTCGCATCCATGCCGATCATCAGGGCGCAATCGCGAGCCAGGACGCCGTCCTCGATGACCTGCGGAACCACCAGCTCCGGGTCGAGCAACACCCCGGGAGCCTCGTTCCCGAGGTACCGGACGAGGTCGAGCTTCGCCGCCACGAGATCGGCGGCGGTTGCCTCTCCGACGGTCCCCTGGATCAGGCTCCGCATCGAGGCGCGCTGATCCATCGCGACGACGAGCATCCGACCGCTGGGGTCGCAGATCTGCTGATACGCACGTAGTTGCGCCGTTGTGAGTGCCATTGGGCTGCCTTGTCTCCCGTCGGGCTTCGTGGTCCCACCAAACGCGGGTCTGACCACGTATCCCAACCTTCCAGGGGTTAGGTTGCAGACTGCTGGACGACGATCACGCCTCCGAAGCTGCGGCGAAGGAGGCGGAGCCGCCGGGAGGAGATCGGCGGCTCCGCCTCGTGGGTGATGACGTCTGCCACGCCGTCTCTGTCGTGAGGGGGTCAGGGAACGATGAGCACCTTGTGCGCCGACTTGTCCGATCGCAGCGTCTCCAACGCGGCGCCGTAGTCGTCGAGCGCGAAGCGGTGCGTGATGATTCCATCGGTGCGGATGCGACCCGACCGCAGCGCGGCGATCGCGGACGCGAAGGATGTGATCTCGGCGAACGACCCGATGATGGAGATCTCGCGGCGGAACACCTCGAACGGGTGAAACGAGAGCGTCTCGTCGGCACGGGTGACCCCGTAGACCAGCATCGTGCCGCCGTTGCGCGTCAGCCCCACGCAGATGTCGCCGACGATGGTCGCCCCGGTGGCCTCGACGACGATGTCGTAGCCGCGCCCCCCGGAAGCCTCCATCGTGAGCTTCCGGTTTCCGACCGGATCCGTGCGCGAGATCTGGATCGTCTGGTCGATCCCGAACGCCCTCGCCCGGTCGAGCTTGAACTGGGTCGGAGCGGCGACGGTGACGGAGGCAGCGCCGCCGGACTTGATCAATTGGGCAAGCAGCAGGCCCGTTGGCCCGGCCCCGAACACCAGGGCGGACGACCCCGGCCAGATCTTGAGGCGCTCCAGCCCGTGCGTCGCGCATGCCGCCGGCTCGGTGAAGACGGCCGTGTCGATCGGCAGGCCTTCGGTCGAGAAGACGAGGCGCTCATGGACGACGACGTGCTCGGCGAAGAAGCCCGGGAAGTTGCTCCCGAGCCCCTGGAGCGCGGTGCATCGGATCGGGTTTCCAGCGAGGCAGTAGTCGCAGAGCCCGCAGTTGACGTTGGGGTTGACCGAGACCTGCTCGCCGACCCGGACCCGGGTCACGCCACTGCCGATGGCTTCGACGGTCCCGACAAGCTCGTGACCGGGGATCAGGGGGAAGGCGGCGTTGAAGTCACCGTTGTGGATGTGCAGGTCCGTGCCACAGACCCCGACCTGGATGACCTTGATCCGGACTTCGCCGGGCCCGGGCTCCGGATCCGGAACATCCATGATCGAGAAGGATCGGGGGGCGTCATAAACGACGGCCTTCATGACACAACTCCCACGCTCGATGACGGACCGTCTCCGCAGGCGCCAACCATGAGGACGGCGGCTGGGACCGACGTGATGCCCAACATGCCTCGCTTCCCTGCGACGGCGACATCCCACCGGTCGTAGATCGCGCTGTCAGACAGCGCTGTCGTACAGCGTAGTGGCGACCGCGCCGGCGGTCAACCCCCTCATCCTCGCGTTGTCGTCGGCCAGCGACTTTGTCAGAGCTAAGCGGCCAGTGACGGTGTCACTGCGCCCCGCGCGGCCGGGCCGCTTCACGTGCGAATGCAATGGGCTCTAACGCGCCTGGAGCGCACCGAGCTTCGCGAACACCGACCGGAGGCTCGGGTACCCGTCGCGGAAGATGTCGTAGACCGCACCGTAGATCTCGTGGCGGTCGGGATCCGGCTCGATGACCGGACCGAGGCGGGCCCACACCGAGGCAGCCGATGTCGGGTCAAGCGCCCCGACTCCGCCTCCGGCGAGAAGGCACGCGCCGAACGCAGCCTGCTCGCCGCTCTCCAGGTGCCGGACGGGAAGACCGAACACGTCGGCGACGATCCGCTGCCACTCGGGGCTCTGCCCGCCCCCTCCTGCGAGCGTGATCATCGACCCGAGTCTGCCGGCCGAGGCCAGGGCGCGGGAGGCGTCATAGCACCCCATGGTGATGCCTTCGACGACCGCCCTCACGAGCTCGGCGCGCCCGTGGGACGCGGTCAGCCCAAGGAAGACGCCCTTCGCCGACGGGTCGAGATGGGGGCTCCGCTCGCCGGCAAGGTACGGGAGGAAGATGAGGCCTCGGCTTCCCGGTGGCACGGAGCGGGCCAGCTCCAGCATGCTCGCGTAGGCATCCCTGCCCTCGAGCTCGAAGACCTCGTCCCTGAGCCACTGCAGGGCCAGCCCGGCGGAGAGGATCGCCGCCAACCGGTACCAGCCCGCAACGCCGGGAGCGGGCGGGAGCACCGAGCAGTACGTGTAGGTGCTGCCGGTCGGGTCGGTGTCCGGATCGTCGGAGGGCACGGCGAGCTGGCCGCCGGTGCTGAGCGTCAGCAGGAACGTCTCGCGGCTCGTCAATCCTGCCCCGAGCATGCCGATGGGCGTATCTGCCCCCCCGACGACCACGGGAATCCCGGGGGGGATGCCGAGCTGGGCCGCGGCGGCCGCGCGAAGGGTCCCGGCCACCTCCGAGGCCTCGAGCAGCGGTGGCAGTCGATCCGGATCGATGCCGACCCCGGCAACGAGCTCGGGCGCCCAGCGGCGCGTCGCCGGGTTGAGCAATCCGGTACCGGAGCCGTCACTCGGTTCCGTGGCCACCTCCCCGGTCAGGCGCAGCCGCAGGACGTCCTTCGGGGACATGAACAGGGCGGCCCGGCCGAGCAAGGCTGGATCGTGCGTGCGCAGCCACGCCAGGGTCGCCGCCATGAAGCCGGTGGCCAAACGCCCTCCCGACAGCCGGATGACGCTCTCGCTGCCAAGCCTTTCGGTGAGCCCGGCGGCTTCTCGGCCGCTCCGCTGATCGGGCCAGATCACCGCGGGAGCGATTGGCTCGTGCGCGTCGGACAGGAGCACGAGGCCATGCATCTGGCCGGAGAGCCCGATCGCCAGGATGCGATCCGCAACCGTCGCGCCGTCGGGAGGCTGGCCCGCAGCGTCCGAACGAGCCGCGCCCGTCGCCTTGACCACGCCGCGCCACCAGGCATCCGGATGCTGTTCCGCCCTGCCGGGCGCCGGTCGGTCGATCCCGTATTCGGCAGCCCCCTGGCCGACGATCTGGCCGTCGATCGACGTGAACAGAACCTTGACCGAGCTGGTGCCGAGGTCGATCCCCATGAGAAGTGGCTGATTGGCCACCAGCGCATCCTCCTGCCCACGTGCGGATGGCCCCGTTGCCAGTCGGTGCGGCAACCTCGGGAGGTCCCGTCGATACGGTTGGGCGCCTCGGCGTGGGATTGTACCGCCGACATCCTCCCGCTCGCGGGGGACGCGCATGGCCCTTCAGTCCGCCGCCTCCGACCGTTCGTGCCCCCGGGGATGGTACGTTCTCCCGATGACCCCCCGAACCTTCGACGCCGTGATCTTCGACATGGACGGCGTGCTGTGCGACTCCGAGCCGTACTGGGCGGCGGCCGTGGCCGAGATGCTGCAAAGCCGCTACGGGCTCACCGTCGCCCGAGAGGACTTCTCGCCCTTCATCGGTGCCGGCGATGACCGATTCATCAGCGGCGCTGCCGAGGCCCGAGGCGTGACCGTCGACCTCGCGAGCGACAGGGCCCGCGCCTACGAGCTCTACGTCGAGCTGATCCGGGGCAGGATGCCCGCGATCGGCGGCGTGCGCGAGTTCCTTTCCGACGCCCGCGACGC
>JADGQH010000022.1 GCA_017881985.1 Chloroflexota bacterium
AAGCCGCCCTTGACCAGGTTCGGGATCCCACAGGCGAACTCGAGGTTCTCCAGGCCGCGGGCGATCTCGCCGAGCGCATCGGAGGTGACCTTGCCGTGCTCGGCGGTGAGGTGTGCCGCTAGCTCCTTCCGGTTCGCCTCGACGAGGTTCCGGATCCGGAACATGACGTCCGTTCGCTTCGAGAGCGAGGTGGCCCGCCACGCCGGGAACGCCGCCTTCGCGGCCGCGACCGCGGCATCGACCTCCTCGACCGAGGCGAAGTCGACGGTCCGGACGACGACACCGCGTGCCGGGTCGTAGACAGGCCCGGATCGTCCCGATCGGCCGGCGACGCGCTGTCCGCCGATCCAGTGGTTGACCTGCTCCAGCCCGGCCGCCGCGTGGCCGGTCGGCTCGGCGACCTGCGTCATCTCGTGACCCCCCAAATCGTGCTCGTCGGGGCGACGGCCGGCCCGGCGGTGCGGATTGAGAGAATACCCCGCTCGACCATGCACGGCCTCCGGGTGGCCCGCGAGGCGAGCTCCGGACCTTCGCCCGCGAGCCCGGAATGCCGGCGTTCAGCGGCTGCGGCATCGGCCCGGCTCGCCGGCCGGTTGCGAAGGCTGGCGTCGGGCCGATCGGCTTGCGCCACGTGCACGATCCAGCCGGACTGCGAGCCGGGACCGGCTCATGCACGTCGAGATCGTGCACTGGGCGCCGATCAGTTGATGATCTCGCCTCGTTCATCCGCGCGGATTGCCGCCAGCCGGTCGCGCCATGCCTGTAGCGCCGCGGGGGTTTGGCGCGTCCAGTCGGTCACCTCGCCGACGATCCTGAGCGGCTCGCTGCTGCGGTAAGACCGGGTCGGGTTGCCGGGGAACTTCCTGTCGGTCACGTTGGGGTCGTCCTCGAACGCCCCCGTTGGCTCAACGACATAGACGCGCGGAGCACCTTCGCCTGCCGCGAGCTCCGCCGCGAGCCCGGCACCGTCGCGCAGCGCGGTGAAGTAGACGTGATTCATCACGACATCGGGCCGGTAGTTCGATCGGAAGCCGGCCGCGAAGTGATCGCCCACCCGCAGGGCGGCTTTCGTGCCATGGAAGAACGGGCCCTCGTCCAACGGACGTCCTCCTCGCGGAAGCCGGCCATCACCCAACGTCGTTGGGGCGGACCGGCTTCAGTCCGCTGCGGCTGATCTTGTGCTGGCTCTCCCACGGCGGCAAGAGACCCGCCAGATGCGTTGCGAGCGCCACCCGGACGCGTTGTTGGGAGTTGATCGCACCCAGAACGTTGCGCTGGAAACGTCCGACACTACGCGCGAGACCATCAACCTTCCAGCAACAGTTCCAGCCGGTGTGGCCCCGAGCCCCAGTTGAGGCCAGTCGCAGGCCCTTTGTCGGTCGATTCGTGCACCAGGCGTACAGCGACGTCGATTCCATGCGTGCGATGCACGAAATCGACGAGGTGGCCCCCGGGCACGGACTCCGAGGTGCAGTTCAGGCGGAAGGGGTGCCGCGTGGGACCTGCCGGCGATCGCGGTCGAAGCAGGCCGCGCTCGGCATGGGGGGCGCCATGCCCGCCCGTCCGTCCCGCCGACTTCGGGCCGGGAATCACGAACCCCGGCGGGCGGGCCGGGGTTCGCTGGTGGATTCGGGTTTGGTTGCGGGGAAGGGATTCGAACCCTTGACCTTCGGGTTATGAGCCCGACGAGCTGCCGCTGCTCCACCCCGCCCCGGTACTATACACAGTCGAGGCAGGATGGTCAAAGCATTGTCCACGCACCCGGGCGTTTCACGAACGCCCTCTCGCGACTACGGAGGCCCGACCCGATGCCAACCGCCGGCTCGCCCGACGACCTCCTCGCCGCCGCCCTCGGCGCGCGCGAGCGGACGTATTCGCCGTATTCCGGCTACGCCGTTGGCGCCGCGCTGCGCGACGAGCTCGGCCGGATCCACGCGGCCCCGAATGTCGAGAACGCGGCCTACCCCCAGGGCCAGTGCGCCGAGGCGTCCGCGATCGGCGTCCTGATCGCCGCGGGCGGGCGACGGGTCACCGAGGCGCTCGTGGTTGCCGACCCGGCCGCCGGACTCCCCTCCCCGTGCGGCGGCTGCCGGCAGCGGCTGCGCGAGTTCATGCCGCTCGACGCATCGATCCACCTCGCGGGCCCGGCCGGCGTCATCCGGACCGTGACGCTCGGCGAGCTGCTGCCGCTGAGCTTCGGGCCCGAGTTCCTGCTCGGCAGGACATCCCGATGAGCCCCGTGGGCGCTGGTGCGATCGGCATGTTCGGGGACCCCGGCGTCGCGGCGGCCCTGATTCGGGCGCGGGCCGGAGGACGCACGCCGCGCCTCGGGATCGTGCTCGGCTCCGGCCTCGGCGGGCTCGCCGACCTGCTCGAGGACGCAGCCGCGATCCCGTATGCCGAGATCCCGGGCTTCCCGGCGTCGACCGTTCCAGGCCATGCCGGCCGGTTCGTGGTCGGCGAGCTCGACGGCGTCACGGTCGCCTGCATGCAGGGCCGCTTCCACCTCTACGAGGGTCACGCGCCCGCCCTGATCCGGCTGCCGATCCGCACGTTCGCCGCGCTCGGCGTCGAGGCGCTCCTCCTGACGAACGCGGCGGGCTCGCTTCGGGCCGAGGCGGGGCCCGGCAGCCTCATGCTCATCACGGATCACCTCAACTTCATGTGGACGAATCCGCTGGTCGGGCCGAACGACGACGCCTGGGGTGAGCGATTCGTGGGTCTCGAGGATGCCTACGACCCGGCGCTCCGAGCGCGCCTGCGCGCGCTCGCCGACGGGCTGGGGATCCGCCTGCACGAGGGCGTCTACTGCGGGCTCCTCGGGCCGCTCTTCGAGACGCCGGCCGAGATCCGCGCCTACCGGACCCTCGGCGCGGACGCGGTGGGCATGTCGACCGTGCCGGAGGTGATCGTCGCGCGCCACGCCGGGCTGCGGGTGGCCGCGATCAGCGCGATCACGAACCTGGCCGTCGGCATGAGCGACGTGCCGATCGACCACGAGCAGACCCTCCGCGGCGCGGCCATCGCCGCCGAGGACCTCACCCGGCTGGTCCGCGCGTTCGTCGCCTCGTTCGCGTCCGGGCAGGGATCGGACGCGTAACGCGTGCTGCCGCAGGAGGTCATCCGGGCGAAGCGCGACGGCCGGGCGCTGACGGACGCCGAGATCGCGTACTTCGTGACCGGGATCACCGATGGCTCGATCACCGAGGGACAGGCGGCCGCGTTCGCGATGGCGATCTTCTTCCGCGGGATGACGCGCCCGGAGGTCATCGCGCTGACCCGTGGCATGCGCGACTCGGGGACCGTCCTCGACTGGTCGGGCGCGGACCTGCCGGGGCCGCCGCTCGACAAGCACTCCACGGGCGGCGTGGGCGACAAGGTCTCGCTGATGCTCGCCCCGATCGTCGCGGCGTGCGGCGGCGCCGTCCCGATGATCTCCGGGCGGGGCCTGGGCCACTCCGGCGGCACGCTCGACAAGATGGACGCGATCGCGGGCTACACGACCGCGCCCGACAACGCAACCTTCCGGCGCGTCGTCCGCGAGGTCGGCTGCGCGATCATCGGCCAGACGGCCGACCTTGCTCCTGCCGACCGGCGGCTCTACGCGATCCGCGACGTCACGGCCACCGTCGAGAGCATCCCCCTGATCACATCGTCGATCCTGTCGAAGAAGCTGGCCGCCGGCCTCCGCGGCCTCGTCATGGACGTCAAGTTCGGCACTGGCGCGTTCATGGGCACGGCCGAGGACGGGCGCGCCCTTGCGGAGAGCATCGTCGCGGTCGCCAGTGGCGCCGGGTGCCAGACCACCGCGCTGCTGACCGACATGAACCAGGTGCTGGGAACGACGGCGGGAAACGCGGTCGAGGTGCGCGAGGCGATCGCGTACCTGGCCGGCGAGGAGGT
Source organism: Chloroflexota bacterium (assembly GCA_017881985.1). GTDB lineage: Bacteria > Chloroflexota > Limnocylindria > Limnocylindrales > CSP1-4 > CTSoil-043. The sequence continues at coordinate 3,904 of JADGQH010000022.1, forward strand.
GCCGGATGGCTCGGCGGGCGGCCCGGTCGGGCACGCGCCCGGCCCGGGAGGTCGAGAGGCCCGCCAGCACGAGGTGACGATGGCGCTCTCCGCCGAGCTGCTCGTCACCGGCGGGCTGTTCGCGACGGTCGCCGATGCGCGGATCGCGTGCGAGCGTGCGCTCGCCTCGGGCGCCGCCGCCGAGCGGTTCGCCCGCATGGTGGCCGCGCTCGGGGGGCCGGCCGACCTGCTGGAGCGCCCGGACGCGTACCTGCCGCTGCCCGAGGTCACGCTGGCCGTCCACCCGTCGCGGGCAGGGTTCGTCGTCGCCGAGGATGCACGGGCGATCGGCGTCGCGATCGTCGGGATGGGCGGCGGACGCGTGCGGGCGGACCAGCCGATCGACCACGCGGTCGGCTTCACCCAGGTCGCGCCGGTCGGAGCCGCCGTCGGGCCGGATCGGCCGCTCTGCCTCGTGCACGCACGCACGCCGGGCCAGGCGGAGGCTGCCGCTGCCGAGGTCCGGGCCGCGATCACGATCGGCGACGAGCCACCGGACGCCACGCCGGTGATCCTGGAGCGGATCGCGGGATAGCGCGGGCCCCCGGGCTCGTCCGAGCCGTGGCGGTCCCCGACGGCCCCGCCGATCGACGGGTCCTACGGCGGGACGCGGAGTCGGTCCCCCGCCGCAGCGCCGATCAGCCGGGAGCGCCGCCGTCCCTGCGGAACAGGACCTCGGCGCCGATCGGGCGAAATCCGGCGGCGAGGACGGCGCGGAGCGATGCGATGTTGCCGGGCGCGACCTGCATGAAGACCCGCTCGCCGCGCGGCACGGCAAGCATGGAGACCGCCGCGAGCGTCCGGCCCAGGCCGCGGCCGCGCGCCCCCGGAGAGACCTCGAACGACGCCTCCCATCGGCCGGCAAGCCCACGCCCCACGACGAGGAGGCCATTCCCATCGGCCGACTCCCACGCGCGGATGTCGGAGCGGTAGCGGACGGCGCGGCCGACCCTCCCGCGTCGAGCGTCGGGGATGATCTCGTTGATCCCGTCGGGGAAGGGCGGCGCGCCTGCGCCGGCCCGCGCTGCGAGCACGACGTCGAGCGTCCCGGGAACGGCGCCGAGGCGCCCCCCGAGCCAGGCGAGGAATGGGGTGCCCATCGGCGCCGCGATGTCGTCCGGGTCCAGGTGAGCGGCGACCTCGCCCGGGTCGACGTCGGCCGCGACGAGGTGGTGCGCCGTGAAGGCGAGCACGGCGTGGACCGGTCCGTCCGGGGCCGGGACGACCTCGGTTGCACCGTCGGCCGGCAGGAAGCGTCCCGCCGCCGCATCCTCCAGGATCCGCCGCAGCGCGGTCGGGTCGGCGTCGCCGGAAGCCCAGCGTTCCGATGCCCCGGTGCTGCCGGGCGCCCCAGGCTCCGCCGTGTCGTCGTCGCCGCGGGCCGTCACCGACGACGCCCAGGTCGCGCCTCGACGGTCTTGCCCTCCCCGACCGGGCGCTCCACGGCCGGGCCCCGCGGCGCGGAGCCCTTCACGGCCGGGCCTGGCACGGACGGGGTTGCCACGGCTGGGCGCTCGACGACGGCGTCCACGATGCCCACGACGACCGTCCGGATCGGCGCGCCGGGCGCGCCCAGGACCTGGCGCGCGGAGGTGCCCTCGTCGAGGAGGAGCACCGTCTCCCCGGCACCGGCACCCACGGAGTCGACCGCGATGAGGTAGCCGCCGGACGGTCGGCCCGACGGGTCGAGGAGGTCGCACAGAAGGAGCGTGCGTTCGTCGAAGCTGGGGTGGTTGATCGTGGAGACGACGGTGCCCACGACGCGGCCGAGCTTCACGACCCCTGCCTCCGCCGGCGAGCGGCTCGCGCCCTCGGCTCGCCTCGCGTCGCACCGCCGGTCCGAAACCCGCTGCCGGCCGTGGGACCGCTGCCGCCCGAAAGGCCGCCTCGGGCCAGCGCCTCGACCGCATCCACGATCCCGACGATGGCGTGATCGACCGGAACGAACGGGTCGGGCATGGCCTGGGCGGCCTCGCGGGCCGCCACGAAGTAGACGAGCTCGCCGGGGCCGGCCATGTGGACCGCGTCGGCGGCCACGAGCTGGCCCCCGGTCGGGCGCAGGGCGCGGTCGAGCGGCTGGATTACGAGGAGCTTCACGCCCTCGAGCCCCGGTGACTTGACCGTCGCCACCACGGTCCCGATCACGCGCGCAAGCTGCATCCCGGCTACCGCCGCCGGCCGCGGGGTGTCGGGGACGTCGCGGCGTCCGGCGTCTCCCGGGCAGCGGCTCCGCTCTCGCGGGCAGCCGGCACGCCCTCGCCGACCGCTCCCCGGACCCGTCCGGCGAAGCGCGCGTCGGCGGCAAGGTTCCCGGCCATCTCCGCGTGCAGGCGCGGGATGACGCGCAGGAAGAGCCCGGGCGAGCCGGCGATCCGCCCGGCACCGATCTCGACGGCCGCCTCGACGTCGGCGATCGCCCCGTCGAAGAGCAGGTAGCCCTTGCCGCCCAGGTCGTCAGCGAGACGAAGCTCGAGGAGGTGGACGTGCGCGCCCTTGAGCCCGGCGTCGGCGGCTTCGATGATCGCGGCGACCGTCGCCGTCTCGATGATGCCCAGCGCCTCTCCCGCGTGGGGGCGGCGCGTCCCGCGGATCGCGGCCACGAGCTCCGGGTGGACGTTGGGGAGAAGGACGACGTCGAGGATGGATGGGGCGCCGACCTCGCGACCCGCCTCGAGCGCCTCCTCGACGTCGCCGACCGCGCCGCCGATGAGGACCAGGTACTTGCCGGGGTGGACCGTGCCTGCCCGGAGGACGTCGATCGGGGCGCGCTTCGCCATCGCATCCCCGGCCGCGATGCCGGCCGCGATGGAGTCGAGCTCGAGGAGCGCGAGAGCCGGCTCGACCGCAGGCAGGGCCTGGTCGGCGGGCAGGACCACCGTCAGACGATCCGCAGCGCGCCGACGACGGTGATCCGCCGCTCGCGCGAGAAGGTCCGCGGCCGGGTCAGGCCGTCGCCGGACGGGCTGGCAATCGAGAACGAGGTGAAGCCCTCGCCGCCTTCGCCGAGCCCCGCGACGTTGGGCCCGTTCGTCACGAAGATGCTGCAGTTCATGGCGCGCGCCATCTTCGTGATCGTCTCCACGTTCGTGGAGTGGATCGACGCCGTGTGGCGGAAGCCGTGCTCCATGCGCACCGCGAGCTCGATCGCCTGGTCCACCGTGCCGACCCGGACCACCGGCAGGACCGGCATCATCTGCTCGGTCCAGGCCAGGCTGTGGTCCCGCGGGACGTCGGCCACGAGCAGCCGGGGCGCCGGCTCCGCCTGGACGCCGATCTCGGCGAGGATCTTCGCCGCGTCGCGGCCGATCCAGGCCGGGTTCATGACGCCCGGCCTGCCGGGCTGGCCGAGCTCCGTGAAGATCACCCGCTCCAGGCGCCGCAGCTCGTGCTCCTTGAGCAGGTAGGCCCCGTTCTGGGTCATCGCCCGGATGAGCCGGTCGGCGACCGAGTCCACGACGAGCACGACCTTCTCGTCGATGCACACGATGTTGTTGTCGAAGGACGCGCCCCGGACGATGTCGCGAGCGGCCCGCTCGACGTCGGCGGTCCCGTCGACGACTGCCGGCGGGTTGCCCGGGCCGGCCGTGATCGCGCGCTTGTCGGTCTTGAGCGCCTCGCGCACGACCGCCGGGCCGCCGGTCACCAGGAGGACGCGGACCCCGGGGTGGCTCATCAGCGCGCGCGCCGTCTCGATGGTCGGCGAGGCCACCGCCGAGACCAGGTTCGGCGGCCCGCCGGCCGCCACGATCGCCCGGTTGATGAGGCGGATCGTCTCCGCGGAGCAGCGCCGTGCGTTGGGATGCGCGTTGAAGACGACGGCGTTGCCGGCCGAGACGATGCTGATCGTGTTGTTGATGATCGTCGAGGTCGGGTTGGTGACCGGCGTGATCGCGGCGACCACGCCGAACGGGGCGAACTCGGTCACCATCATTCCCGCGTCGCCGGTGACGGCCTGGACCTCGAGGTCCTCCGGGCCCGGCGCCCGGGACGCCACGAGCCGATTCTTGACGATCTTGTCCTCGACGCGTCCGAGATGTGTCTCCTGGTGGGCCATCCGGGCGAGCTGCTCCGCGTGATCGAGCATCGACCGCCGGACCGCGTCGATGATCAGCTTGCGGCCCGCGAGGCCCTGGGCACCGAAGGCGCGGAACGCCTGCGTGGCGGCCGCGACCGCCTCGTCGATCGTGGCGTGGATCCCGTCGCCGAGCTCCGCCGTGTCCACAGCCGCCAGCGCCGCATCGGCGCGCAGGCCGGCGCCCGGGCGCTCGTCGCCCGCCGCCGCGACCCGCCGCCGGACGCGCTCGATGATCTCGGTGATCTCGCGCTCGTCGATCTCGCTCATCAGTCAATACCCGCTACTTGCGGTAGACCTCGGTCCCGCCGATCTCCCACGTGTCGACGATCGCCATGATCACCGCGTCGCAGGGCCGGTCCTTCGTCGTCTCTGTCTGGCGGGCGGAGCTGCCCGTGGCATACAGGACGACCTCGCCCACGCCCGCCCCGACCGCGTCGGCGGCCACCACGTAGCCGCCTGCCTCATGGTTCTCCGCGTCGAGCTGGCGCACCACGAGGAGCTTCCAGCCCTCCATCAGGGGCTCTTTCTGGCTCGCGACCACGGTCCCGGTCACTCGTCCAAGGAGCATCTTCCACCGCCTGCTGGGGGAGCGGCGCGCCGGCGTCGGGCCGGCGCGCCCGGTCCCGCGTCCTAGTCCCGGTTGCCCTCGGCCTTGGCCTCCTTGAGCCGCCCGAGCGGCATCACGAGGTCGACGTTGACGTGCGGCCGGGCGATCACGTGGCTGGCGACGACCTCGCCGACCTTGGCGGCGTTCCGCACACCGGCCTCGACCGCGGCCTTCACGGCCGCGACGTCGCCGCGGACGACGGCCGTCACGTAGCCGCCGCCGGTCTTCTCATAGCTGACGAGCTCGACCTTGGCCGCCTTCACCATCGCGTCGGCGGCCTCGACCACCGCTGCGAACCCGCGGGCCTCGATCATCCCGAGTGCTTCTGCCATCGATCCGTACTCCTTCTCGATCCTCTGTCTCGACCTGTTCGCGGATGCCGCGCCGAGCGCGCGGCCGCTATGGCTTCGCTTCGCGTCCTTCGAGCCCCTCGATCGCCGCGACGGCGGCCCGCCAGCCGACGTCGATGTCGCGCTCCTCGCCGCCGAGGTAGATGCGGCCCATCGAGCCGAAGGCCCGCACCTCGAGGATGTTGATGTGGGCCGCCTTCTCCGCCTCGTTGGCGGCGAGCGCGGCATAGGCCGCCGGCTCGAGCTCAAGGACGTAGAGCGTCTCACCCGGGATCAGCATCTGGCCGTGGCGGGTCCGGTTGATGAGCTGCGCCTGGTGGTCGTCGATGCGCCGGATGATCTGGCTCGAGAGGATCCGCGGCTTGATCCGGTCGGTCTCCCCAAGCCCGATCTCGGCGAGGATCGCGGCGCCTGCGGCGCGGACCTCCGCCTGCGACGGCGAGTGGATCTCGAGCATCCCGTAGTAGCGCTCGATGATCTGCATCCCGGGCTTGACCGTCGTCGACTTGAGGGCGATGTCGGTGAGCCGGTTGATCTCGATCCCGGGCGAGACCTCGATCGAGAGCGACGCGTCGCCGGCCAGCGGGAGGAAACCCTGGGCCACGGTCCCCAGGAACGCCGCGTACTGCGCCTGGAGGCTGTCCAGGAAGACGTACGCCCGGAGGTCAATACTGCCCATGCGCGACCTTCTCTCCCATCACGATCTTGACGCCGGCCGAGGCCCCGATCCGGGTCGCGCCGGCCGCGATCATGTCCTGCACGTCCTCGGCGGTGCGGATCCCGCCGGCCGCCTTGACGCCCATCTTCGGCCCGACCGTCTCCCGCATCAGGGCGACGTCGAAGACGGTCGCCCCTCCCTTCGCGTAGCCGGTGGAGGTCTTGACGAAGTCGGCCTTCGCCTGCTGCGCCAGGCGGCAGGCGACGACCTTCTCGGCGTCGGTGAGGAGGCCCGTCTCGATGATCACCTTGTTCGCGGCCCCGGACTCGTGGCAGGCATCCGAGACGCCGGCGATGTCCGCGCGAACCGTGTCGAGCATCCCGCTCTTGAGCGCCCCGATGTTGATGACCATGTCGATCTCGCGGGCGCCGTCGCGGATGGCGCGCCGCGCCTCGAGGGCCTTGACCTCGCTCGTCGCGGCACCGAACGGGAAGCCGATCACCGACGCGACGGCGACATCCGAGCCGCGCAGGTTGTCGGCCGCCCGGCGGACCCAGGTCGGGTTGATGCAGACGGCCGCGAAACGATGCTCCTTCGCCTCGGCGCACAGCTTGTCGATCTCGGCCGCCGAGGCATCCGGCCGGAGCAGCGTGTGGTCGATGAAGCGCGCGAGGTCGCCCGGGACGTCGTCCGCCTGGCCGTGGTACCCGACGCGCGAGGCGCCCCCGGCGACGACGTCGCGGACCTTCGTCGCGCAGCGGGACGCGCAGGCGCCGGTGCAGGTGAGGCACGGATCGCCGGGCTTCGCGTTGACGCCTCCGGCGGCGAGGGCGGCGAGCACCTCGCGGGTGATCGACTCGACAAGGTCGGTGCGTGCGTTCGTGGTCTCGGTCATCGTGCTCGATCCTCACCCGGTGATTTCATGTAGCGGCGTTCGATCTCGGTGATCTTGTCGACCCGCGCGGCGTGGCGGCCCGGCCCCCACTCCGTCCCCAGCCACGCCCGCACGATCTCGATCGCGAGGCCCTCCCCGATGAAGCGCGCCCCGAGGGTCAGGACGTTGGCGTGGTTGTGCTCGCGGCTGTTGCGGGCGCTCGAGAGGTCGTGGCAGAGGGCGGCCCGGATGCCGGGGACCTTGTTGGCGACCATGCACGAGCCGATCCCGGCCCCGTCGAGAATGATTCCCCAGCGGCAGGTCCCGTCGGCGACGAGGCGCGCCACCGCGTGCGCGACATCCGGGTAGTCCACCGGGTCGCTGCCGTGGGTGCCGCAGTCGTGGACGGCGAAACCGGTCGCGGTGAGCATCTCGCCGATCTTGTCCTTGAGCCCGGAGCCGCCATGGTCGGCGCCGATCGCGATGGCGACGCGCTCCGAAGCCGGCGGGGCGCCTGTGGCAGGCGCGGCGGGCGCGGGTGCGGCGGGCGTCTCCCGCGTCATGGCCGCGGGATTGCCGGCCAGGGTGGCGTCGACGATCCGGCGCACGAGATCGCGGACCTCGTCCTCGGACGGGGCGCCCGGGCTGCGACGCTCATGCATGGTCGAGCACCCAGGAGGCCGTCGCCTCGTCCGTCACGAGGACGCGGACGCACCCGACCCGCAGGGCCGCGAGGGCGATCGGGCCGCGCCCGGCGCCGGCGACGACGCCGACCGTCAGCGTCTTGGCGCGGAGCTCCTCGAGGGGCAGCCCGATGGTCCTCCGGTCGAGCGACGGGAGGGCGATCCCTCCAGCGCGCGTCACGAAGCGGCCCAGGATGTCGCCCACCGCCCCGGCCTCCCCGAGCGCGGCGAGGTCCGTCGCCCCAAGGTAGCCGGATGCGACATGGACGCTCTCGGGGCCGAGCACGCCCATGCTGAAGACCGCGGTCTGCGCCGCGCGCGCCGCCGCCAGCGTCTCGCCGACGGAGGGATCCTGCTCGAGCGCGTCGCGCAGCCCGGGCGTGCCCACGATCGCAGGGGCAGCCATCAGCCGGATGGCCGCGCCGCTCGTGGCGCCGAACCGCTCCACGATCTCGTGCGCGCGGGTCGGACGGGCGGATTGCGAGGTCGCGCCGTTGAGCTGGACGATCTCGGTGGCCGCGGTCCAGCCCGGGCGAAGGTGCGCAGCAACCTCGAGCATCGTCCGGCCCCACGAGACGCCGATCGCGCCGGTCGGCTGGAGCGAGGCAAGGTGCACCGCCGCCGCCCCCGCGACACGTTCGCGCGCCAGCAGCTCGTCGTCCTGCTCGGAACCCGTCGACGCCACATCGACGACGACGGCGCCGCCGAGCCCGAACCGGTCGGTAAGCTCGTCCTCGAGCTCGACCAGGCGCGCGGCGGGGTGGACGATCTCGATCCGGACGGCCGATTCGCGCAGCGCTCGGTCCAGGAGCCGACCCACCTTGAACCGGCTGACGCCCAGCCGCTCGCCGACCTGGTCCTGGGTCAGGTTCAGCCGGTAGTAGAGCTGGGCCGCGCGGAGCATCAGCCGCGTCTCACCCGAAAGCGGCTCGACCAGGCGCGACCGTGCCGCGCTCGCCGGCATGCGCGGCCGTGCCGCGCCCGCGAGCATGCTCAAATGTGCAGTCCAGTGCTCATGTGTTGTCCACGCTACGCCCGGAAGCCGCCGGCGTCAAGGGGTTGCGGTACCTGTCGGCGTCGCGGCCGAGGGTCGGCGAGCTAGGGCGTCGCCGTTCCGGGGCGCCTGCGCGGCTCTCCCTCGGCTCCCTCGAGACCGTGAGCGGCGTCGCGGAAGCTCCCCGGGGCGGGTGCCTCTCGCAGTGTCAGGTCCGCCACCTCACGGTTCCGGCGCAGCCAGAGCAGCCCCACGACGCCCACGGCCAGCGTCCCGACGCCACCGACCCCCAGCGCCACGACGGGGTTCGCCGCGGATGCGATCGCACCCGCGAAGATCGCGCCGATCGGCGTCGACCCTGCGAACACGGTGGTGTAGACGCTCATGACGCGACCGCGCAGCTCGTCCGGGACGACCGTCTGGATCGTCGTGTTCCCGGTCGCCGCCATGCCGATCGCGCCGAACCCGGCCAGCGTCAGGGCGGGCAGCGCAACGGCGATCCGGGGCAGGATCGCGACGAGGATGAGCGCCGCGCCGAGCAGCGCCGCGCCGGACGGGATGAGCCACGGGGCCGGGCGGCGGCGGCTCGCGAGCCACAGCGCGGCCGCGACGGAGCCGAGTCCCGTGGCGGTCATCAGGAAGCCGAAGTCCGCCGCGTCGCCGCCGAGCGTGGCCCGGGCGAACGGCGGGATCGTGACCTGGAAGTTCATCCCGATCGTCGCGGCCAGCCCCACGATCAGCACGGAGTACAGGACGATGGGCGTGCGCCGGACATACGCGACACCCTCGCCGACGCTGGCCATGACCTCGCGCACGGTGTGGGGTCGGCGGATCGGTGGCGGCGAGTGCAGCTCGGCGTCGCGCATCATCAGGAGCCCGACGATCACCGCCAGGAAGCTGGCCCCGTTGATCAGGAACGCGACGCCCGTGTTCGTGGCGGCGATCGTCAGCCCCGCGACGGCCGGCCCGATCACCCGGGCGGAGTTGAAGAGCGCCGAGTTCAGGATCACGGCGTTGACCACGTCCTCGCGCCCCACCATCTCGACCGCGAACGCCTGGCGGACCGGCATCTCGATCGCGTTGACGCAGCCCAGCAGGACCGCGAGCACGAGGATCATCCAGACCTGGACCATGCCGGCGAGGGTCAGCACGCCGAGGATCAGGGCGAGCGCCGCGAGCGTGGCCTCGCAGACCACGAGCGTCCACCGCTTGGGGAGCGTGTCGGCGATGAGCCCGCCGAAGAGCCCGAGGATCAGGACGGGCGTCCACTGGGCCGCCGCCACGATCCCCAGGATGAGCGGGTCGTTGGTCAGGGTCAGGACCAGCCACGCCTGGGCGACGGCCTGCATCCACGAGCCGACCAGCGAGATTCCCTGGCCGGCGAAGAAGAGCCGGTAGTTGCGGTGCCGGAACGCCCGGACGGCCGCGGAGCCGGTGATCGACCCGATCGTCATCGCGCGGCCGCCTCGGCGTCGTGTGCGGGACCACCGCCTTCGAGCTCGGCCAAATGCGCGCGCAGGTGGGACCGCCGCCCGTCGGCCTCGTCGATCATGGTCCGAAGGCGCGCCGCCTTTGCCTCGAGCGTGCTGACCTGGCGGTCCACCCGGTCGAGCAGGCCGCGCAGGATGGCCTTCCGCTCCTCGAGGTCCCCCGCCGCCCGGAATCGCTCGGCATCCCGGACGCGAGCGGCCTCGTCCTCGAGGAGCAGCCCGATCTCGGCCAGCGAGAACCCCGCGTCGTCCCGCAGGCCGCGGATGAAGCGAAGCCGCTCGAGGTCGCTCGGGTCGTAGAGACGGTAGTCGCCGGACGACCGCGCGGCGGGCTGGAGGAGCCCGAGCTCCTCGTAGTAGCGGATCGAGCGCGGCGTCAGGCCGGTCTCCCCGGCGACCTCCTGGATACGGAAAAGGCGTGGCTCGGTCGCGACCGACGCGGGTCGGGGGCTCGTCGGGGCGGGGATCCTGACCATGGCGGAATCATGCCACAACCTTGACGTTCGCGTGAAGGTTGGCCCGGGCGAGCAGCCGGGCGCCGACGATCGCGCCGGCGCAGACGACCGCGAAGAGGCCCGCGCCTGCCATCCCCACGCCGAGGCCGAGGCTGTTCGAGACGAGGCCCATCGCGGGCGGGTAGGCCACCGAGCCGGTCACCGCCGCGGCCGTGAGGACGCCGCTCACGGCGTTCGCCCGCGCGGGGTAGAGGGCGCCCGCGGATGCCACGATCATCGGGTAGATCGGTCCACTCGCGACGCCCGCGACCGCGAAGAGCGCGATCGAGACCCCGATCCACGGGACGACGACCGCCGCGAGGATGGCGGCGCCGGCGGCCAGGCCGCAGGCCGTCACGACGGACATCGGCGCGAACCGGTCGGCGACTCGACTCGCCACCAACCGACCGAGTGCCAGGCCGGCCCAGAAGAGCGAGAGCGCGAGCGTGGCGACGCCGATCGGCGCCGTGTCGAGGAAACGGACGAGCCAGCTCGAGACGCCGCTCTCGGCGGCGACGTAGCTCGTGATCGCCACCGCCAGCAGCACGAGCGGCAATGGCACGTGCCGGCCCACGGCCGGGCGGCCGACCCTGGGCGCGGGTGCCGCGTGCGGGACGCCCAGCTCGCTTGTCGCAAGCCCCACGCCGATCGCGACCACGACGAGGCTCGTCGCCGCGAACGGCAGGCGCCATGCCACGCCGGTCTCGACGAGCGCGGCGATCACCAGTGGGGCTGCAAGGGCCCCGATGCTGAAGCAGAGGTGGAGCCGGCTGAGGGCTCGTCCCCGGTCTTCCGAGAAGCGATCGAGGAAGAGGGCGTTCATGCCCACCTCGACGGCACCGGATCCAAAGCCGGCAAGCGCCCCACCGACGACGAAGATCGCCCAGCTCGGCGCGAACGCCTCGCACGCGAGGCCGGCCGCCATCCCGAACACGGCGGCCGGCAGGGCGCGGCCACGGCCCACGCGCTCCATGACGTAGCCGCCCACGAGCGAACCGATCACGAAGAGGAGCGCCGTGAGGAAGTAGAAGACGCCCATGCCGGCATCGGGCTGCGCGAAGTCCCGCTCGATCGACGGGACCAGCGACGGGACGAGCAGGGCGTTCCAGCCGACGAAGGTGAAGCTCGCGTAGCCGAGGGCGGGCACATGGTCCCGGCGGTTCCGGCGCGGAGACGTGGGTGTCACAGGAGGGCCATCGTACCGGTCGGGGCTCGAGCCTGCCACAACCTTGACGCTCGCGTGAAGGTGCGACGATGGGCCACGCTGCGGTGACGGGCGCCGCCCAAGCCTGCCGTGGCAACGCGCAAGGGGTCGTGCATCGCCCGCCGCGTGCGAGGCCATATAGTGCCGGGCACGTCGGGGAAGTGGTCCGACCCAGTGAGGTGCGATGGGCCCGAGCGACCCGACTCGCACATCGCGACATCGCTCACGACGCCAGGGGAGGCCACGTGGCGCAGCGGCCCGAGCGCAGCGGCCCGGCAACGGATGACGAGGTTCGGATTCCGGCCGCCCCGGTACGGTCTCGCATGCGCGGTCGGGCCGTCCCGCTGCTCCCCCGGACGCTCGGCGTCGGCCTGGTCGTGGGGTTCCTCGCCTTCGTGGCGGGCGTCCAGTTCGCCGGCCCTCGTGGAACCGGCCCGGCCGTGACCGAGACGCTGCCGACCCCGACCGAATCGGCGGCCGCCACTGAGCGTGCGTCACCGGATGTCGTCGAGGGCCGAAGCACCTTCGCCTCGGCCTTCAATCCCCTCGCCAGGCTGCAGGGAGCCGGGCTGTCGACCTGCGCGGGCAGTGAGAGCGGAGGAACCCGCGGCGACCAGGCCTATATCGTCGTCGTGGTCCGGTGCGTCCTGGCGCCCGCGCGGCAGCCGGCGCAGATCCTTCGACTCCAGGAGGTGATCTCGACCGCGATCGACCAGGCGGCGACACGCCGCGACGGCGGCGTCGCCGGGCCGGACGACCCTGACGGACCGAGCGTCAGGAGCTGGAACTACACCTCGGACGGCTTCGACGGGAGCGTCTACCTGGGCACCACCCACACCGGGTCGAACTTCCAGGTGGTGATCATCCTCAGCGAGGAGCGCCCGGCCTGATCGGCGGCCGCGGGCCCGCACGAGGGATCGCCTGCCGCGCGCGCAGCGCATCCCGCCACGAGGCGAGCGCCACCGGCCACCACGCGTCGAGGCTCGTGTCGGTGCCGTACCAGGCCACGCGCCGACTCGGCCCATGGATCGCGTCCGCGAGCACGACCTGGCGCGAGCCGGGCAGCAGCGCGGCGGCCACCGGGATGAGCCCGTCGCCCGCAACGGCGTCGAGGTCGGGCTGCGGGTAGACGTCCTCGTAGAGGCCGCGCACGAAGCGCTCGCGCGCATCGCCGGTCTCGCGGCGGCCGACGAGGAGCGCCGATGCCACGCTGACGTAGGCGGTGGTCGGGGCGAACATCGCGCCCGGGACGTGGCGCGCGGCGAAGCGGGCGCCCGCCTCGCCGACCCGTCGCCCCCACCGGCCGCCGCCCCGCTCGATGGGCGTCGTCGCGTTTGGCGTTCCGAGGGTGACGAGCGCGCCGATCCGCCCGGCCGCGTTCAGGGTTCGACCCTCGAACGGCGCGGGCGAGGTCAGCAGCCGGCCGATGAGCCCGCCCGCGCTGTGGCCGACGTAGAGCACCGGGGCGCCGCGTGACGCCGGGCACTCCGCCGACCGCGAACAGGCGTCGAGCAACGCCCGGCCGACGCGCGTCGTGATCGGACCCAGGCCGCGGGCGGCGGCGAGGATCCAGTCCGGCGCGTAGACGGGTGCGACGACGACCTCGGCGGCGCCGCGCCGGCGCAGGCTCGTTGCCAGCCCGTCGTACCAGGCCGGCATCGTCAGGAATCCCGGCGCCACGAGGACGACCGGCGCGAGCGCGTCGGGTTCGATGTCGCGCCAGGCCGCCGACGCCATGGCCTGCACGGGCCGGCCGATCGGCAGGCGGGGCAACCGGCCGACCATGTGGGTCGCGCCATCCGTCATCACGCGGGGATCGTATCTGCACCGTGGGCCGGCCGCCGCACGGGACTCCGATCGGGCCGCCCCGCCGCCGCCCATATCATCTTCGCCGTGCTCCTGACGCCCTGGCCCCTCGCCGTCACGCTCGCCCTCGTCGCGATCGCCGCGATCCCGACGCGGCGACTCTTCGTCGCCGGGGTCGGAAGCGGCTTCCTCGCTGGGTATCTCCTGGCGCTCGTCGCGCTCGGGTTCCTGGCCATCTCCGGCCTGGGCCCAGACCGCCTTGTCGTGCCGGCCTTCGTGGTCGCGTTCGCCGCGCCGCTCGTCGCATCGCCGGCCCTGGTGCGTCGCGCCATCCGGCGTGTCGGCAGGCGGGAGAGGGGCGGGCCGCCTCGGGACGCGCCCTGAGCCGCCCGATCGCGCGCCAATGGTTCGGCTCGTCGTAGATCGTTTGGCTGGTTGACAATACTTTAGGGTGCAGCGTAGTATCGCCGGGTGACCAACGCCCTCGCCTCGCCCGATCGCCTCGCCACCGTCATCGCGGACATGGCCCATGCGTTCCACGCTCCCGGACCGGGTCTTCCCGGCTGGCTGGCCCAGGACCTGACGCTCGCGCAGGTGCGGACCCTCTTCCTGATCGCGCACGAGGCCCCGCTGCCGATGGGCCGGATCGCCGAGATCCTCGGGGTCTCGGTCGCCTCCGCGTCGGGGATCGTGGACCGCCTGGAGCGGCACGGCCTGGTCGTGCGCCAGCACCGCACGGACGATCGGAGGATCGTCGACTGCGTCCTGACGGACGTCGGTCGCGGCCTGATCGACGAGATGTCGGGCCGGCGCATCGAGATGGCGCGCCAGGCCCTCGGTGTGCTGGCGCCGGACGAGCTCGCCGAGTTCCACCGCCTGGTCTGCCTGATCGCGGAGCGGTCGATCGGGGACCAGCCGTGACCACCACCGCCGCGCCCGCAGCGACCGGGCCGGCAGGAGCCGCGCCGGCACGCGTCGGCGCACCCGTCCGGGCAACCGATCTCCACCGGATGACCCGGCTCCTGACGCGCTTCCTGCGCCCGTATCGTTGGGCGCTCGCCTTCGTGATGGTCCTGCTGCTCGTGCAGGCGATCGCGAACCTGTACCTGCCGGACCTGAACGCCGACATCATCAACAACGGCGTCATCAAGGGCGACACCGGCTACATCATGTCGACCGGCGGCTTCATGCTTGGCGTGACGCTGCTGCTCGCGATCGCATCGATCGTCTCGGTCTACTGGGGCTCGAAGACGGCGATGGCGTTCGGGCGCGACGTCCGGAGCGCGATCTTCGGGAAGGTGCAGGACTTCTCGCAGACCGAGGTGAACCTGTTCGGGACGCCGTCCCTCATCACCCGCAACACGAACGACGTGCAGCAGGTGCAGCAGGTCGTCGCGATGGCCCTGAACATGATGATCTCGGCCCCGATCATGGCCGTCGGCGGCATCATCATGGCCCTCCGCCAGGACGTCCCGCTCTCCGGCCTCATCGTGGTGATCGTCCCGCTGATGGGCCTCGTCATCGGGCTCCTGATGGTGCGGGTCGTGCCGCTCTTCATGGCGATGCAGAAGAAGATCGACCGGATCAACCAGGTCGTGCGCGAGACGCTGAGCGGGGTCCGGGTGATCCGGGCCTTCGTGCGCACCGATCACGAGGCGAAGCGCTTCGACGACGCCAACGTCGACCTGACGCGGACCGCCCTCAGCGTCAACCGGATCTTCGCCGTGATGATCCCCACGCTGATGGGGATCTTCAACCTGTCGGCCGTCGCGATCATGTGGTTCGGCAGCATTCGCGTCGACAGCGGCGACATGCAGATCGGGAACCTGACGGCCTTCCTCATGTACATCATGCAGATCCTGATGTCCGTGATGATGGCCACGATCATGTTCGTCATGGTCCCCCGGGCGGCCGTCTCCGCCGGGCGGATCCAGGAGGTCCTCGAGGCCGAGCCGTCGGTCGAGGATCCAGCCGTTCCGGCGACGCCCAGCGCGACCCACGGGTTCGTGGAGTTCCGCGACGTCGAGTTCCGCTACCCCGGCGCGGAGGATCCGGTCCTGCGGGGGATCTCGTTCGCCGCTGGCCCCGGCGAGACCACGGCGATCGTGGGGAGCACCGGGAGCGGCAAGTCGACCCTGATCAACCTGATCCCGCGCTTCTACGACGTGACCTCGGGCAGCGTCCTGGTGGACGGCGTGGACGTCCGCGAGATGCGGCAGGAAGACCTCTGGCGGAAGGTCGGCGTGGTCCCCCAGAAGGCGTTCCTCTTCAACGGGACGATCGCGACAAACGTGCGCTACGGCGATTCCGAGGCAAGCGACGACGAGGTGCTCCACGCCTTGGACGTCGCCCAAGCCCGCGAGTTCGTGCTGGAGATGCCCGAGGGCCTCGCGGCGCCCATCACGCAGGGCGGCTCGAACGTCTCCGGCGGCCAGCGCCAGCGGCTTGCGATCGCGCGGGCGCTCGCGAAGCGGCCGGAGGTCTACATCTTCGACGACAGCTTCTCCGCGCTCGACTTCAAGACCGACTCGCTGCTCCGCGCGGCGCTCCGCAGGGAGCTCGGCTCTGCCACCGTGATCATCGTCGCCCAGCGCGTCGGGACGATCATGCAGGCCGACCGGATCGTGGTCATGGACGACGGGACGGTCGTCGGGATCGGCACCCATGCCGAGCTGATGGAGACGTGCCCGACCTACCAGGAGATCGTCCTCTCACAGCTCAGCGCGGCGGAGGTCGCATGAGCGGGCGGCCGGGCATGAGCGGGCACCCGGGCGGCGATGCGCCGCGCGGCGCTGGCGGCCCCGGTGCCGCTGGCGGCCCGGCAGGTCCCGGCGGTCCCGGCGCCGCTGGCGGCCCGGCACGCCCGCCGATGCGGCGCGGCGGCTTCGG
>JADGQH010000147.1 GCA_017881985.1 Chloroflexota bacterium
GACCTCGATGAGCGGCGCCGAGCGAACCGACCGGCTCGACCGCTCGTAGCCATGCTCGCGGATCACGGCCTCGACTCGCTGGCGAGTCTCGAGCGAGACGTCGGACCTGCCGTTGATCACCTTCGACACCGTGGGCGCGGATACCCCTGCCTGCGCGGCAATGCGCGCGATGGTCGAGGTCCGGCCGGATCGGCTCCGCTTCGGAGTTGGGGTGGTCGTCATGACCGAAGTGTACCGAAACTTTCGGGCCTGCAGCGTGTCTTTGTGGCACCAGCCGCAAGCCGGACACCGCGACCCGATCGACGCGCCTTTGCGCCTTGACGGCAACCCGAAGTCTGCGTAGAGTCCGATTCTCGAAAGCGATCGATCCTAAGGTCGAAACTTTCGAAACTCCAGGAGGAGCGGTCAGCGTGTGCTTGGAGCCGGGACGTCCTCGGCTCCCGGGGGCGCGGTGACGAACGCTGAAGCTACAGCCAGGTCCGGGAGGCGATCTCGCCCCGCAGGGGCCTCCTCCGCTCAGCGGGTTGAGATCGCCTCCGCTCTTCGAGACCCGATGGGTCGCCAGCAGACGGCACCTTGCGCATGCGCCGTGCGGCAGGCTCTGCGATCGCCGCGGCCGAGGCGCGAAGCGCCCGGCAGGACGCATGTTGTGCAGCAGGAGGAGTTGCTGAAGGAGGCGCGGCAGATCACGATCGAGCGAATCTGGGCGAGGAGGAGCGACGAATGACTGGAGGTCAGGCAGTGACAACCCGTTTGCGACTGGTCGGAGTGCTCAGCGTGATGGCGCTCCTGTTCGGCGCCTGTTCGAGCGGCGCCACGAGCACGCCCGCCGCCCCATCGGTGGCACCCTCGGTGGCCGCGTCGGTGGCCGCGAGCCCGGCGCCGTCCGTGGCGGCAGCATCGCCGGCGGAGCCGTCAGCCGCAGCCGCGCCGGTCACGGTCGAGTGGTGGCACATCACCACCAACGAACCCGGCAAGACGATCTTCCACAACATCGCGGAGGCCTATCACGCGGCCCATCCCAATGTGACGATTCACGAGACGGTCCTCGAGAACGATGCGTTCAAGACCAAGCTCGCGACATCCCTCCAGTCCGGCGAGGTGCCGGACCTCTTCCAGTCCTGGGGCGGCGGCATCATGGCCGCCCAGGCCGACGCGGGTGTGCTCAAGGACATCACGGCTGACATCGCATCGTGGAAGGACACGATCAACCCGGGCGCGCTCAGCATCTACGCCTACAAGGGCGTGCAGTACGGCGTCCCGTGGGACATGGGGATGATCGGCGTCTGGTACAACAAGGCGCTCTTCGCGAAGGCAGGAATCTCCGCCCCGCCGGCGACATGGGATGACTTCCTCGCAGACGTCAGCAAGCTCAAGGCCGCCGGCATTGTTCCGCTTGCCATCGCTGGCAAGGAGATGTGGCCGTCCATGCACCTCTGGACGTACCTCACGCTCCGCATCGGCGGCGGCGACAACCTGGCCCAGATGGTCCAGAGCGGCAACTGGAATACGGACGCGTGCAAGGCCGCCGGCGACCAGGTCCTCAAGCTCAATGCGCTCGATCCCTACCAGCCGGGCTTCAAGGGGGCCACGTACCCGCAGGAGGCCGCGGCCATGGGCAATGGCAAGGTGGCCATGGAAGTCATGGGCCAGTGGGCCCCGGCCGTCGAGGCGGACAACAGCACGAGCAAGAAGGGGATCGGCACCGACCTCGGCTGGTTCCCGTTCCCGACTGTCGCCGGTGGCAAGGGGGCCGCGACTGACGGCGTCGGTGGCGGCAACGGCATTGCAGTCGGCAAGAACGCCTCGCCCGAGGCGCTCGACTTCCTCAAGTTCTTCAACAGCGTCGAGAACGCGACCAAGGTCAACACGTCGAACATCGGCCTTTCGCCGGTGATCGGCACCGAGAGCGCCGTCACCGACCCCAACCTGCAGGCTGTCCTGGCAGGCCGCGGGAAAGCGACCTTCATGCAGCTCTATCTCGACCAGGCGACCTCTCCGGCCATGGGTACCGCGATCAACGAAGCGACCATCGGCATCTTCGACGGCGCGTCGACCCCGGCGAAGGTCTGCCAGGCGATCACGGACGCCGCAGCCGCCCAGTAGGCTGTCAACAAACGTCCCTACGGTCACACACCCGACAGTGAGCGGGCCGGCGTCGGGCCGGCCCGCTCGATTCCCGGGCGCAGGTGAGGAACGGCAATGAGCGTGACGAGCGCCCGGCCTTCTGTCGAATGGAAACGCCCGACGAAGTGGGTGACGATCAGCCTGTTCCTGCTGCCCGCCCTTGCGCTCTACCTGCTGTTCGTCCTCTTCCCGGTCGTGCAGGCGGCGTACTACAGCCTGTACAAGTGGAATGGGCTGCAGCCGCTCACGGACTTCATCGGCCTCAAGAACTACGGGACGGCACTAGCCAGCAATACGTTCACGACGGCCGTTACGAACAACGTGCTGATCGTGGTGCTGTCACTCGCGCTGCAGATCCCGTTCTCACTGTTCCTGGCCGTCCTGCTCAACGGGCGCTTTCCGGGCCGGGCCATCTTCCGATTGGTCTTCTTCCTGCCCTACGTCCTGTCGGAAGCCATCACGGGCATCGTCTTCACTTTGCTCCTGCAGCCCGGGGCCCTCGTGGATTCGGGCCTGAATGGGGTGGGCCTGGGCGGTTTCGTCCACGACTGGCTGGGCGACACGGGATTCGTGATGATCACCTTGTTCATCATCATCTCGTGGAAGTACTTCGGGTTCCACATGGTCCTGTTGCTGGCAGGACTGCAGGGCATCCCCCGCGAGCTCGAGGAGGCGGCCCTGATCGATGGGGCCGGACGCTGGCAGGCGTTCCGGTTCGTCACCCTGCCGCTGCTCGGCCCGACCCTGCGGGTCTCCGTCTTCCTCTCGATGATCGGCGCGCTCCAGCTGTTTGACATGATCTGGGTGATGACCGCTGGCGGTCCGCTGAACGCCTCGAACACGATGGCGATCGCGATGTTCAAGGCGGGCTTGAAGAACAACCAGATGGGGTACGGCAGCGCGCTTGCCGTGATCCTCTTCATGTTCGGTCTCGTCGTTGCGCTCGCGTACCAGCGGTTCGTGCTGCGGCGGGACGTCGAGGGCGCGGTCACGGCGTTCAATGGGTGATGCGATGCGACTAACCACTACCCCACGAACGACCGCGGTTGCCGGCTCGATCGAGCACCGGAATGTCAGGCCCGCCGGCCTAATCCTCGCTGGTCTCGGTCGCTACGTGATCCTTGTCACCGTGGCCGGAATGATTCTCTTCCCGATCGGGTACGCAGTCCTGGGAGGGTTCAAGAGCAACGGCCAACTGGTCGGGGACCCGGTCTCCGTCCTCCCGAGCCCCTGGGTCTTCTCCAACTACACCGACGTCCTGTTCGGGGTGAACTCCGCGGCGTTCTGGAAGGAGGCCGCGAACAGCCTGATCATCGCGACCGTCGCGGTCACCGCGACGGTCGGCCTCGCGTCGCTCGCGGCGTTCGCGTTCGCGCGCATGATCTTCCGCGGCCGCGAGGCGATCTACACGCTGTTCGTGTTCGGGTTGCTGTTTCCGTCGGCAGTGGCCATCCTGCCTCTCTACATCCTGGTCCGGCAGCTGGGCCTGTCGGGGAATCTGCTCGGCGTGGCGATCCCGCAGGCCGCCTTCGCGCTGCCGCTGACGATCGTCATCCTCCGCCCCTTCTTCCGAAGCATCCCGGTCGAGCTCGAGGATGCCGCGAGGATCGACGGCTGCAGCACGTTCGGGTTCTTCTGGCGGGTCCTGTTGCCGCTGGCACGGCCCGCGCTTGCGACGGTGAGCGTGCTGGCGATCGTTACCACGTGGAACGCCTTCCTGCTGCCGCTGATCCTGCTGAACGGCGAGGATCAATGGACGCTGCCGCTCGGGGTGATGAACTTCGCAGGCCAGTACGCGCAGGACCAGGCCCGCATCCTGGCCTTCACGGTCGTGGCGATCATCCCGGCCGTCATCTTCTACGCGGTCGCGGAGCGTCACATCGTGAGTGGCCTGACCGGTGGGGCCGTGAAGGGCTGATGACACTAGAACAGCGCTACCAGGACGTCACCCTGTCCATCGACGAGCGGATCTCAGACCTGCTCGACCGGATGACCGTCGAGGAGAAGATCGCCCAGCTCGGGTCCGTCTGGTCGTTCGAGATCGTCGGGATCGGGACGCTCGACCGCGACAAGGCCGGGCGGCTGATCGGCAATGGCATCGGCCAGATCACGCGCCTGGCCGGGGGAACGAACCTGGAGGCGCGCGAGGTGGCGGCCCTCGGGAACGACGTGCAGCGTTTCCTTGTCGAGGAGACCCGACTAGGCATTCCCGCGATCTTCCACGAAGAGTCCCTGCATGGCCTCGTCTCCCGGGATGCCCCGTGCTTCCAGCAGTCGATCGGCGCGGCCGCGGCGTGGGATGCGGAGCTGGTCGAGGCCATGGCGTCGACGATCCGCCGGCGGATGCTCGCGACGGGAGCCCGCCAGTCGCTGGCGCCGGTGCTCGACGTGACGCGCGATCCGCGCTGGGGGCGCATCGAGGAGACCTACGGCGAGGATCCGTACCTGGCGGCCGAGCTGGGCTGTGCCTACATCCGCGGCATCCAGGGAGACTCGCTCGAGGATGGCGTGATCGCGACCGGCAAGCACATGGTGGGGCACGGCCTGGCCGAGGGTGGCCTGAACCAGGCGCCGGCGCACGTAGGCCCACGCGAGATGCGTGACGAGCAGCTCTTCCCGTTCGAGACCGCGGTCCGGGAGGCCGGGCTGGCGAGCGTCATGCCCGCCTATTGCGACGTGGACGGGGTCCCCTGCCACGCATCGCACGAGCTGCTGACGACGATCCTGCGCGACGAGTGGGGCTTCGATGGCATCGTCGTCTCCGACTACACCGGGATCCAGATGATCGCCACCCAGCACGAGCTGACCACGGACCTCGCGACGGCCGCGGCGCTTGGCCTCCGCGCCGGCGTCGATACCGAGCTGCCGAGCACCGTGGTGTACGGCACGCCCCTCCTCCAGGCCCTTGCCGACGGGCGCATCGACGAGGCGCTCGTCGACTGCATGGTCGAGAGGGTCCTCCGCATGAAGTTCCGGCTCGGGATCTTCGAGCGCCCGTTCGTCGATCCGCTGACGACGGCCTCGCTCGCTTCGCTTGCCGCCGACGAGACGCGCGTGGCGCTCGAGCTCGCCGGCCGATCCCTCGTGCTGGTCGAGAACGATGGGATCCTGCCGCTCCGGGCGGGGCTCGAACGTGTCGCGGTGATCGGTCCCATCGCGGCGAGCGCGCGCGAGCTGCTCGGCGACTACGCCCACCTCCTGCACATCGAGACCCTCCTGGAGATGCGCGAGCAGGGGAACGCGTTCGGCTTCCCGCTGACCGACGAGATCGTCCCGGCCGATGAGCTGGCGGGTCGCGGGACCATCTTCGATGCGATCGTCGCCCGGTTGCCCGACGCGAGGGTCGAGCATGCCCGCGGAACGGGCATCCGTGGTGGAACAGACGCTGACATCCAGGCCGCCGTCGAGCTCGCGCGATCGTCCGAGGTCGCGATCGTCGTCCTGGGCGAGCGTTCCGGGCTGACCGACAACGCCACCACCGGCGAAGCACGCGATCGGCGGGACCTGGGCTTCATGGGTCGTCAGCAGGAGCTGCTCGAAGCCGTCGTCGCGACGGGGACGCCGGTCGTGCTCGTGGTCGTCAGCGGTCGACCGCTCGCGATCGAATGGGCGGCGGCCCACTGCGCTGCGGTCCTGCTCGCGTGGGTGCCGGGGGATGCTGGCGCCCAGGCCATTGCCGCGGCACTCCTGGGCGACGTGAACCCAGGCGGCAAGCTGCCGATCACCGTCCCGCGCAACGTCGGCCAGGTCCCCGTCTCGTATCGACACCATCCGACCGGCGGTCGATCCACGTGGAAGGGTGACTACGTGGACGGTCCGGCCACGCCGCTCTGGCCGTTCGGCTTCGGGCGGTCGTACACGACGTTCGAGCTGTCGGATCTGCGCCTGGACAGAACGGAGCTGCCGACCGAGGGCGGCGAGATCGTCGTGACGGTCGATGTCAGGAACACCGGCAGCCGGCGGGGCGACGAGGTGGTCCAGCTGTATGTCCGCGATCCGGAGGCGACCGTCGCTCGCCCGGTCCTGGAGCTGCGGGGATTCCGTCGCGTCGGGCTCGATCCCGGCGAGCGGCGTTCCGTCTCGTTCAGGCTGGCCGCGGAGCAGTTCGCCTACGTGGGGGCCGACTACCGCCGGGTCGTCGAGCCCGGGGTGATCCGCGTCTTCGTCGGGAGCTCCTCGGCCGACCTGCCCCTGGGTGGGCAGTTCGAGCTCGTCGGGCGCACCGTTCACCTGGTCGAGCGCCACCGCTACCTCACCCGGACGACGCTTGCCTGACGCCCGGGCGGTCATCGACCCGGCCGTCGTCGTCGGACAGGTCGACGATCGGCTCTTCGGATCGTTCGTGGAGCACATGGGTCGGGCGGTCTACGGCGGGATCTACGAGCCGGGCCACCCGTCCGCCAACGCGGCAGGCTGGCGGCGCGACGTCGTCGAGCTCGTGCGGGAGATGGGCGTGACCCTGGTCCGCTACCCGGGCGGCAACTTCGTATCGGGATACGACTGGGAGGATGGCGTCGGGCCGCGCCAGGCGCGCCCCACCCGGCTCGACCGCGCCTGGCGCTCGATCGAGTCGAATGCGGTCGGAACCGACGACTTCCTCGCCTGGACCCGACTGGTGGGGCTGGAGCCGATGCTGGCCGTCAACCTCGGCACGCGCGGGGTCGAAGCCGCCCGGAACCTGGTCGAGTACTGCAATGGCCAGGCAGGCAGCCGCTACGCCGACTGGCGGGCCGCGAACGGGCATCCACGACCCTACGGCGTCCGGACCTGGTGCCTGGGCAACGAGATGGACGGCCCGTGGCAGATCGGCCACACATCCGCGATCGAGTACGGCAGGCTGGCAGCGGATGCCGGGCGGGCGATGCGGCTCGTCGATCCATCGATCGAGCTCGTCGCTTGCGGCAGCTCCGGCTCGAAGATGCCGACCTTCGGCTCGTGGGAGGAAACCGTCCTGGACATCGCCTGGGAGGTCGCCGACCACATCTCGCTCCACAGCTACTACGACCCCGCCGCGTACGAGACCGTCGGCGACTACCTCGCCTGCTCGCTCGACCTCGAGCGGATGATCGACACGGTCGCGGCCACCGCCGACGCCGTCGCCGACCGGAAAGGAAGTCGCAAGCGGATCGGCCTGAGCGTTGACGAGTGGAACGTCTGGCATTTCGCCGAACACCGCTCCCGGGAAGATCCCGAGGGTCCATACCGCGTCGCGCCGTCGCTGGCCGAGGACGAGCACGACCTCGCCGATGCCCTCGCCGTCGGATGTCTGCTGATCGCGCTGCTGCGTCACACCGACCGCGTCCGGATCGCGTGCCTGGCCCAGCTCGTCAACGTGATCCCCGCGATCCGAACCGTCGACGGGGGAGCCGCCTGGCGCCAGGCCTCGTTCCACCCGTTCGCCGACGTGGCGCGACTCGGGCGCGGGACCGTGCTCGGCTTCGCGCTCGACGGACCGACCTACCGGGTGGACGGCGAGGGCCAGGTCCAGGCGATCGACGCGGTCGCGGTGCGCGACGCCGCGGCCGGCTCGGTGACCGTCTTCGCGGTCAACCGGCTCGATCGTCCCCTGGGGCTCGAGGCCGAGCTGCGAAACCTCGGCCCGCTCGCGGTCGACGAGCATCGCATCCTGACCGATCCGGACATCCACGCGTCGAACACGGCCGCCGATCCGGATCGGATCGCGCCGCGACCCGGCGTGAACGCCCGGATCGGCGCGGGACGGCTGTCGGTCGAGCTGCCGCCGCGCTCGTGGAACGTTGTGCGGCTCACGGACGCAGCGGGCGAGGGTTCCGCCGGCGGCACCTGAGTCGCTGAC
>JADGQH010000148.1 GCA_017881985.1 Chloroflexota bacterium
CGCCGCGACCGAGGACTGGGGAGGCGGCGGCGTCACGGCCGACGGCAGCCTCGTCGAGCGGATCGATCGGGCAGCCGTGGAGCTCTCGGCTGCGATGGCGGTGCGAGGGCCGGCTGCCCCGAAGGACGCCTTCGCGGACCCGGTCCCCTTCGACCAGCTCCTTCGTCCATAGCTCGCAGCAGCGGCCGGCGGTCATCGTCGGGCTCGGGTGAGACGACTCCCGGGACGCACGTCGGCCTCCCAGCGCCACGAGTTGCGTGCGTCCGGGACGGAGCCCATCCTTTCGCCATGCCAAGCGACGTCATCGATCTCACGCGGCGCCTCGTCTCCATCGAGTCCGTCAACCCGACGCTCGCGCCGGGAGGATCCGGGGAGGGCGAGATCGCCCGCTTCGTCGCCGCCTGGGCGGAGGACGCCGGCCTGACGTCCGAGACGATCCCCTCTGCCGACGGCCGGCCGAGCGTCATCGTGCGCGGCCTGCGCACCGGCGCCGGACCGACCCTGATGCTGTGCGGGCACCTCGACACGGTCGGCCTCGGCGCGATGGAGCGCCCGCTGGAGCCCCGGCTCGACGGCGACCGGCTGCTCGGGCGCGGCGCCTACGACATGAAGGCCGGCCTCGCCGCCGCGCTCGTCGCGTGCCGCGACGCGAGCCGCGCCGGCGTCAACGGGCAGGTCCTCGTCGCGGCGGTCGCCGACGAGGAGCACGCCAGCCTCGGGATCCAGGCCGTCCTCGAGCACGTCACGGCCGACGCCGCGATCATCACCGAACCCACCGAGCTGGCGATCGGGATCGCCCACCGGGGGTTCGCCTGGGTGGAGATCGAGATCGTCGGCAAGGCCGCCCACGGCTCCCGTCCGCACCTCGGCGTCGACGCCATCTTCCGGACGGGTCCCGTGATCGCCGCCCTCGAGGCGTACAACGCCGGGCTCCAAGGTGCGGCGCACCCGCTCCTCGGGCCGCCATTGCTGCACGCGTCGCTCATCACGGGCGGCTCGGAGATCGCCACGATCCCCGATCGCGTCCTGCTCAGCGTTGAGCGCCGGACGATTCCCGGCGAGATGCCGGCAATGGTCCAGGCCGAGATCGATTCGGTGCTGGACGCCTGCCGCGCCGCCGATCCGGCCCTGCGCGCCTCCGCACGCGTGACCCTTGCCCGGGACCCCTTCGAGATCGACGCCGCCGATCCGTTCGTGGACCTGGTTCGCACCGCCGCGGCCGGGGTCCTCGGCTTCCCGCCGGCGATCGAGGGACTCTCCTTCTGGGCGGACTCCGCGTTCACCGCGGCAGCGGGCATCCCGACGGTGCTTTTCGGACCCGTCGGTGCCGGCGCCCACGCGGACGACGAGTGGGTCAGCGCCGAGAGCGTGATCGCCTGCGCGGACGTGCTGACCGCCACGGCCCGCGCCTTCTGCCGCTGACGGGCCGGCCTCCGAGCCGGATCGACGTGTCAGTCCGCGCCCGCGTGGACGATGAGCTCGAACTGGCGCCACAGGATCGCCACGAGCAGCGCCGAGCCAATGAACCCGAACCAGAACGGGGCCGTGATCCCGTAGGACCGCGCGAGCAGGCCGCCGAGCGGCGTCCCGACCACGAGCCCGCCGACGATCGCGACCCGGTAGACGCCCGTCACGCGACCCAGCAGCTCGTCGGGGACGGCGCGCTGCCGGACGACGGTCGACGTGGTGCCCCACACGAACGCGTGCGCCCCGAACACCACGAGCATGGCGAACGCGATCCCAGGCGACGTCGTCAGCGCGAGCACCAGGTGGGTGCAGGTCTCGATGACGAGCCCAACGCGCATGATGTCGGCCAGCGAGAAGCGCCGCTCCAACCGCCCGTAGAACGAGATCCCGAGGACCCCGCCGATCGCGACCGCGGTGGTCAGGAGCCCGAACCCAACCTCGTCCATCCGGAGTCGCTCGCCTGCGTACAGGACGAGCACCGACCATGCCGCGCCGTACGTGATGTTGAACGTGAAGATCGTGACCGCGAGCGTTCGCATCGGGGGATGCGCCATGAGCCACCGGATGCCTTCGACCATCTCGGCGCGCAGGCCGCTCCCCTCCCCTGGCCGGCCGCGCGGGCCGGTCACGACGCGCGAGACGAGCACGGCTCCCAGGGCGAAACAGGCAGCATTGGTCGCGAACGGCAGGGCCATGCCAATCGCGAACAGGAAGGCGCCGATCGGCGGCGTCAGCAGCTGGTTCGTCAGGAGGAACGCACCCTGCATTCGCGCGTTCGCGATGCCGAGGTCCTGGCGGGCCACGAGGCCCGGGATCAGCGTGCTGCTGGCGGAGTCGGCGAATGTCTCCGCGGTCCCCAGGACGAACAGCACGGCCAGCACGATCGCGATGCTGACCGCGCCGGTCGCGATCACCACGACCAACGCGCCAAGCACGATGGCGCGACCCACGTTCACGGCGACGACCATTCGCCGTCGGTTGAACCGGTCCGCCGCCGCCCCGCCGAGAACGCCGAACAGCAGGACCGGAAGGTACTCGCTCATGAGCGCCATCGAGACGAGGAAGGGATCGTGCGTCTGTGACGCGACCAGGAGCGGGCCGGCCGAGATGATCACGCCGTCGCCCGCGTTGTTGATGATGGTCGCCGCGAGGAGCCACCGAAAGCTCCGTCCGAGCCTCCTCGGCGCGACGGTCTCGGCGATGCGGGCAGGGACGGGTCGCATGGGACAGAGGGTACCAACGCGCCTGGCGCGTCAGCGGGCCAGTCAATAATCGCCGGTGGCTGCAGGTCCCGATCGTGCCTCCGGCCGCGCGTTCAGGATCCGGATTCGCCGGCGACCGTAAGGACCACGTTTCCGGTCTTCTGCCCGGTCTCGACGTACCGGGTCGCCTCGATCACCTGCTCCAACGGGTAGCGCCGATCGATGACCGCCCGGTACTTCCCGGCTTCCATGAGCTCCTTGAGAACGAGGACGTCCGCCTTCGTGTACTCCGGCACCGGGAGCAAGACCCGCTTGTCGCCGAACCACCGGGTGAGCAGGATCAGCACCGGCACGTGCCACATGAAGCCGCCATCGGTCGTGATGAACATTCCGCCCGGCGTCAGCGAGCGTCGGCAGCGCCTGAACGAGTGCTTGCCGACCGCGTCGAAGATGACGTCGTAGGTCTCGCCGTTCTTCGTGAAGTCTTCCGTGGTGTAGTCGATCACGCGGTCGGCCCCGAGCAATCGCACCAGCTCGACGTTCTTCGTGTTGCAGACGGCCGTGACGTCCGCGCCGAGATGCGTTGCCACCTGCACCGCCGCGGTGCCGATGGATCCCGTGGCCCCGTAGACGAGGATCCGGCGCCCTTTCTCGAGACGCGCCGGCTTCAGGCACCCGAAGGCCAGGATGAACCCGTCGCAGACCGCGGCCGCCTCTTCGAAGGTGACGCCGGCCGGCATGTGCGCCAGCGCCCGGCTCGCCCGGACGGCGACGAACTCGGCGTGCGCGCCGAAGCCGATGGCGCCGAAGACGCGGTCGCCGGCCGCGAACTCGGTGACCGAGGCGCCAGCCGCCTCGACCTCTCCGGCCAGCTCGCCGCCCAGGATCCGCCGCTTCGGGCCACGCCAGCCGGTGAAGAAGCGCGCGAACCACGGCTTCGCGCTGCGCCAGCCGGAATCCGACCGGTTGACGCTCGTGGCGTGGATTCGCACCAGCACCTCGTCGTCCTTCGGGACGGGCCGCTCGACGTCCTCGAGCCGCAGCACCTCCGGAGGACCGTACCTGTCGTGGACGACTGCCCTCATGCGTTCCCCCGCCTCCTGGTTGGCTGCGTGCGATGTATGGACCGCCGACGCAGGCGCCTCGACCACCCGCTCAGGCCCCGGAGCCATCGGTGACTGCCAGGATCACGTTGCCGGCCTTCTGCTCGGTCTCGACGTATCTCGTCGCGTCGATCACCTGCTCCATCGGGTAGCGCCGATCGATGACCGCGCGATACCGCCCGCCTTCGATGAGCTCCGCGACGAAGCGCACGTTCTCCTTCGTCTGTCGAGGGATCGGGAACACGACCCGCCGACCCCCGGCGCGCGAGGACACGAGCGCCAGGACGGCGTTCAGGAGGCCGTCGGTCGCGATGTACGTCCCGCCCGGGCTCAGCGAGCGTCGGCAGCGCCTGAACGACTGCTTGCCGACCGCGTCGAAGATGACGTCGTAGGTCTCGCCGTTCTTCGTGAAGTCTTCCCTCGTGTAGTCGATCACGCGGTCGGCCCCGAGCGATCGGACGAGCTCGACATTCTTCGTGTTGCAGACCGCGGTGACGTCGGCGCCGAAGTCCCGTGACAGCTGGACCGCCGCGGTGCCGATGGATCCGGATGCGCCATAGACGAGGATCCGCTGCCCTGCCCGGAGACCGACGCGCCGAAGCGACGTCAGGGCGTTGATCGCGCCATCGCAGGCCGCCGCTGCCTCCTCGAACGTGACGCCGGCCGGCATGCGCGCGAGCGCGGAACCCTCCGGGCAACGGATGAACTCGGCGTGCGCCCCGAACCTGAGCCCGCTGGCGCCGAAGACGCGGTCGCCGACCGCGAGCTCGCTGACGGTCGCACCCACGGCCTCGACCTCACCCGCGAACTCGCTGCCCAGGATCCGGGCCTTCGGTCGACGGATGCCGAAGACGAGGCGGCTGAGGAGCGACGCGGCGAGGCCGTTCCGTCGGTTGGCCTCGCGGGTTGCGCAGTCCGCCCGGTTCACGGTGGTGGCATGGATCCTCACGAGGACCTCGTCATCCATGGGCTCCGGGCGTTCCACCTCCTCGAGGCGCAGGACCTCCGGCGGCCCGTACCGGTCGTAGACAACGGCTCTCATCGCTTCCCCCCTTCTCTCTCGGTTCGCGGCCCGCGGTGAATCGGTCCGCCGTGGTCCCATGCGTGGCCTGCGCGATAGAGCTCCGCGGGCCGGCCGCCGGCCGGACCGGGCCGGGCGCGCTGCCCGGTCGGGATCACCCACCCGTCCTCCGCGACGACGCTGCGCCGGAAGTTCGCCGCGTCGAGCTGCACGCCCCAGATCGCCTCGTAGACGGCGCGCAGGTCGGCCATCGTGAACGTGCCTCCGACGAACGCCGTCGCGAGGCCCGAGACCTCGATCTCCACGCGGACGCGCTCGATCGCGTCGCGCACGATCCCGAGGTGATCGAAGGCCAGGTCGACGGTTCCCCTGAGCACGTCGGACACCGGGACCAGGGCGGCGTCGACGGCATCGGTGCCCGCGGCGATCGCCCCGACGTCGCGGAGCACGGTGAGATAGGCGATCGTCACGACGTTCATTCGCGGGTCGCGCCCGGGATCGCCGTAGGCACCGAACTGCGTGAGCTGGCTCGCGGCCTCGACGCCGGTCTCCTCGAACAGCTCCCGTCTCGCGGCTTCGTCCAGCGTCTCGGTGGGACGCTTGAAGCCGCCCGGGATCGCCCACATCCCCTTGTATGGCGCCTCACCACGACGCACGAGCAACACGCGGAGCACGCCCTCGGACATGGTCATGATCACCACGTCCACCGTCACGGCGAACGGCGGGAACCGCGATGGGTCGTAGTCCCCTGGCATTCCCGGATCCCTGGTTGTTGTCGCCACGACTCTTACTCTACCAGCAGGTTAGAGTCTTGTCGACCAGAAGTCGTCGGCGACGCCAGGCGCCCGTGGGCGGGCGGCGGATCGGCGTGGTCGCGGGGGATGGTCCGAGGATGGAGTGTCAAGGGAAGCGCTGCGAGCTGATCGGCGGCGTGCCGGCGCGCCCTCAAATCCGGATGCCGAACTCCCGGCGGAGCGCGGAACGCGCCGCGTGGTAGCCGGACATGCCGTGGACCCCGCCCCCCGGCGGCGTCGACGCCGAGCAGAGATAGAGACCACGGGCTGGCGTCGCATAGGGGTCGCGGCGGGCAACCGGCCGCGTGAAGAGCTGCCTGAGGTCCGCGATGCCGCCGTTGATGTCGCCGCCGACATCGTTCGGGTTGGCGGCTTCGAGCTCGGCGGGACCCGCCGTGGCGCGGGCGAGGATTCGCCTGCGGAAGCCGGGCGCGAAGCGCTCGACCTGCGCCTCGATCCGGTCGGTCATATCGACGATGGAGCCGTTGGGAACGTGGCAGTAGGCCCAGCCCGTATGAGCCCCCGCCGGCGCGCGGGTGGAGTCGAACAGGCTCGCCTGGACGAGGAGCACGAATGGTCGCTCGGGATGCCGCCCGCGGGCCACCTCGTCCTCGGCGGCGACGATCTCGTCGAGCGTGCCTCCGAGATGGACGGTCCCCGCCCGCGCGATGGCGGGCGACCGCCAGGGAATCGGCCCGTCGAGCGCCCAGTCCACCTTGAAGGCCCCGGGACCGTAGCGGTAGCCGGCCAGGCGGCGACGATAGCCGCCACCGAGCCGATCCCCGGCGATCGAGACGAGCGCCCGCGGCGTCGTGTCGAACAGGACGGCCCGGGCGCGCGGTAGCTCGTCGAGGGAGGTGACCTCGTGCTCGGTCACGATCGTGCCCCCGAGCGAACGCAGCTCCGCCGCGAGGGCATCGGCCAGCCGCCCGGTGCCGCCCCGGACGAGCGGCCAGCCGTAGGCGTGGGCCGTGATCCCGAGCACGAGCCCGAAGGCCGCCGTCGTGGGCCGGCCGAGCGCGACCATCGAATGAGCGCTCAGGCCGGCGAGGAGCGCGCGCGCCGGCTCGTCGCGGAACCGGCTCCGCGCCAGCCCTTCGCTCGAGCGGATCGCGGGCATTCCGAAGCGAGCGGCCGCGACCGGATGTGCCGGGAGCCGAAGGATCGGCCCGAGGACGAACGGGATGATCCGGTCGGCCTCGCGCACCAGTGGGCCGAACAGCGCCCGATAGGCGCGGCCGTCCGCGCCGAGACCGGCTGCCGTCACGGCCACCGATCGCTCGAGCAGCGCGACCCTGCCGTCATCGAGCGGATGGGCGAGGGGCGCGTCCGGGTGGACCAGCGTGACCCCCGCGTGTTCAGTCAGGTCGAGGCTGCCGAAGAATGGCGAGGCGACCGTCGTCCCCGCGATGGTCGCGCACACGTCGTGGACGAACCCCGGGAGCGTCAGCTCCGCGCTCCGCATCCCGCCGCCGATCGTCGGGCGTCCCTCGTACACGACCACCGAGCGACCGGCGCGCGCCAACGTGATCGCGGCTGCGAGCCCATTCGGCCCGGAGCCGACGACGATGGCGTCGGGTGAGTGCTGGCGAGCGGTCACCCGGTCATCTTCCCATCCGTGACGGCAATCGGCGGCCCTGCCGCGCCGGCGGAACGGACGCGCGGGCGGGGCGGCCGCGTCGGCGCGCCAATGCCCGTGACTGCCAGAATGCGCGGGTGTTCACCGTGCGAGCCGCCACCTCGGGGGACGCGGCCGGGGTCGCCAACGTCCACGTCCGCGCCTGGAAGGCCGCCTATCGAGGCCTGCTGCCAGACGAATACCTGGACGACCTGCGGCCGGAGGATCGCATCTCCCACTACACCCTCGGCTCCTCGGACGCCGACGTGCCGGCGACCCTCGTGGCGGTCGTGGATGGCGTCGTCCATGGATTCGTCACCACCGGTCCCTGTCGTGATCCCGATGAGACCGACCGGGGCGAGGTGATGGCCCTCCATGTCGATCCAGGCTCGTGGGGTCTCGGGATCGGGCGCCGCCTTCTCTCCGAGGGCCGGGCCGCCCTTTCGGCGCGAGGCTTCGCCGAGGCCGCCCTGTGGGTCCTGGCGGGCAACAGCCGCGCCGAGCGCTTCTACCGCTCGGACGGCTGGCTGCCCGAGGACCGCCGGCGCACCCACGAGGTCTGGGGCGTGATGATCGAGGAGTCGCGGTTCCGCCGTCCCCTCCCCTGACCCGGACTCGTTCCGGGCAGACGTCGTTTCGCCGCGTCGGGTCAGCCCGGCGATGCCGTGAACGTCCCAGTCGCATGACGCGTGAGGATGCCGCCGACGCTGTTCGAACCGGACTTCGTGATCGTTCC
>JADGQH010000001.1 GCA_017881985.1 Chloroflexota bacterium
GGCGTGCGCAGCGACTTCGATGGATCGGAGCTCGCGACGCTCGTCAGCGCGATCGGGACGGGGATCCTGCTCCAGTACTACCTGGAGCCCGGTGCCGTGGACCCGGAGCTGCTCCCGCGGGCCCTGCGAGCGCTGTTCGGGTACGGAGCCGAGCGCGTCGCCGGGACCGCGCACGTGCGCTCGGAGGCTGATCAGCCCGCCTGATCGTCATCAGCTCCACGAATGGAATCCCGGTCCGCCACGCTCGAGCCGACGGCGAAGGCCGGTTTCGCCGTCGATCCCGTGCTCGGCTGCCGGGAATGATCGGCGGGCCTGATCCGCATCGGTCCCGCTGGGCGAAA
Source organism: Chloroflexota bacterium (assembly GCA_017881985.1). Classification (GTDB taxonomy): domain Bacteria; phylum Chloroflexota; class Limnocylindria; order Limnocylindrales; family CSP1-4; genus CTSoil-043. The sequence goes on from JADGQH010000001.1 coordinate 342, forward strand.
CGGCGTGCCCGCGCCGGCGGGCTGAGCCTCTACGTCCGGATTGACACGTCGAACCGGGTGCTGCAGGATCGCGACATGCGGACGAAGCGGACCTACAACCTGCCCGAAGCAACAGTCCGAACCGTCCGGGAGCTCGCGGCGACGTATGGCGTGGCAGACACCCAGGACGGCGTCATCGAGCTGGCGGTCGACGAGCTCGCGCGACGGCTGCGCGACGATGCCGAAGCGGAGTGCTGGGCGGAGGCGGCCGGCAGCCCGGGGTTCCGGGACGAGGCGGCGGATCTCGCGGCAGCCTACGACGCCGCGGACCGCGAGACGTGGCCGCGGGCATGAGGCCGGGGCCGCTCCTTCGCTGGGCCGTGGTCCGCGTCGCCCTCGATCCGGCGACCGGACACGAGCAGGCTGGGACGCGCCGGGCGCTCGTCGTCAGCTACGAGCCGTTTCATCGCTCCGGACTGGCCACGATCTGCCCGATCACCGCGGCGCGTGACGTGGCGCGCTACCCGGGCGAGGTGCCGATCCCGGTCGGGATGGCGGGGCAGTCACGCGCAGGCCTGATCCTGTGCCACCAGGTCCGGACCATCTCGCTCGAGCGGGTCGAGGGTGCCCCGGATGGGTGGCTGGGTGATCCCGCGCTGCGTCGCGCCGTGCGCGGAGCGCTTGCCCACCACCTGGGCCTGGACATCCCGTCCATCGGCGATGGGGCGTTCGTGGGGAGCGAACCCCGCTAGCTGTCGAAGCCGATCCCCAGACCGTCGAGCGTCCGGAGCAGCCGGCCTCGCCGGCCGTCGTTCGCGTCGGCTCGGGCGAGCTCGTTTCGCACCGTCTCGACGCCGAGCGAGCGGAGCGGCTCGGGCGGGAAGGGGACCGGCCGGGAGCGGACGAAGCGGAGACGGAGGAGGTCCGACTCGGGCCGAAGGATGAAGTCACGTGCGATTCCGGCGGCCCAGCGCGAGGCCCCGACGCCCAGGCCCGTGTAGCCGAGCGCGTAGACGACCCGTCCGCCCATGGTTTGGCCCAGCGTCATCGTGAAGCGCGACGTCGTGTCGATGGCGCCGCCCCAGCGATACGGCCAGCGCAGGTCGGCCAGCTGCGGGAACGTGCGCCGCCAGTTGGCGGCGAGCCGCTCGAACGTCGCCGGCCGCCGGTCGTATGCCGGGCCCACGCCGTTGTGCGGATGGTAGACGGCGTCGAAGCCGCCCCACAGGACCCGATCGTCGGCCGTGAGGCGGAAGTAGTGGAACTGGTTGTTGGCATCGGCGAGGCCCTGCCGGTTGCGCCAGCCGATCGCGTCGTGCTGCGGCGGGGTCAACGGCTCCGACACCAGCACGTAGTCATAGACCGGCACGAAAAGCGGCCGGAGCCGCCCGAGCCAGCCGGAGTAGGCCGAGGTCGCGACAACGGCATATCGGGCCCGGATCTCGCCGGGCGCGCCGTCCGCGGCGGCCGTCCGAACGCGGATCCCGCCCGCGACACGCTCCAGCGCGGTGACGCGGGTGCCTTCGTACAGGACGGCGCCACGCTCGTGCGCGACCCGCGCCAGCCCACGTGCGAGCTTTGCCGGGTCGAGCATCACGCAGCTGTCCGGGTGCCAGGCGCCGGCGGTCCAGCGGGGAGAATGGACCTCGGCCCTGGCAGCATCGCCGTCGAGGAAGACCGCCCGCTCCCCGTGGGCGGTCGCGAGCTCGACGTGCTCGCGGAACTCGTCGACCTGCCGCGGGTGGTCGGCCAGGCTCAGCTCGCCGGTCGCCTCGAGGTCGCACTCGATCCCGTTGTCCCTGACGAAGTCGACGGTCGCACGCAGGTTCGCCATTCCCTCGCGATGGAGGAGATGGGCCTCGTCGGGGTAGTGGCGCAGCCCATTCTCCAGCCCGTGAGTGAGGCTGGCCTGGCAGAAGCCGCCGTTGCGCCCGGTCGCGCCGAACCCGACGTGCTCCATCTCGACGATCGCCACCTTCAGCGCCGGGTCCGTCTCCAGGAGGCGCAGGGCCGTCCAGAGCCCGGTGAACCCGGCCCCGATGATCACCACGTCCGCGGTCGCGGCGCCCGCGAGGGCTGGAGCGCGCGCGGGCTCCCCGGCGGCGAGCCAGTAGCTCACGGCGCGTGCGGGCTCGGCGGATGGCATGGGCCGGATTCTGCCCGATGCGGGCGCGATCCGGGCGGGGGAGCCCGCGTGGCGGCGGGCGCCGACGCCACGCGCCGTCCCCGAAGTGCACGCCACGCCCCGACCCTGGTGCGCGCCCCCGCGTGCACGCCTCGTGTCGTCGACAACGCATTGCGCCAACCGAGTGGCACAATCGCACGGATTTCGCACACTGACCGGCTGCTAGCAACGGATATCGTTGACGAGATTCGAGACCTGTGGCAGGATGGCGGCCTGCCGCAGGCATCCCACCCGCATCCATTCGCTGTCGCTGGAGGTCCTATGTCCGCACAGTCCGCGGTCACCACCGTCCCCGCGCGTTCGCGCGACGTGCAGCTCGCGACCTGGCGGCGAGCGATCGACGTGATGCCTGGCGGCGCGGACTCGAACTTCCGGGCCTGGGGCGAGGACACCATCTACGTCGACCGGGGCAAGGGCGGCACGGTCTGGGACCTCGACGGAAACGAGTTCATTGACCTGCGGATGGGATACGGCCCGGTGATCCTCGGCCACGCCGACGACCGGGTGGACGACTACGTCAACGAGCGGATGCGGCGCGGCGTGAGCTTCTCGCTCACGTCGGAGGACGAGATCCGGGCCAACGAGCTGGTCCAGGAGCTGACCGGCTGGGTGGAGCTGTCGCGCCTGACCGTCTCCGGCACGGAGGCGACGATGCACGCGATGCGCGTCGCCCGGGCATTCACCGGCCGCAACAAGATCGTCAAGTTCGAGGGCCAGTACCACGGCGTCCACGACTACGCGCTGATCAGCGTCCTGCCGAACAACATGGCGGACCTTGGCGATGCCGAGAACCCGTCGCGGCTCGCCTGGGGACGGGGCATCCCCGCGGCCGTCGCCGAGACCGTCATCCCCGCGCGGTACAACAACGTTGAGCAGCTCCGCCGGCTCTTCGAGCGCGAGGGCCACGACATCGCCGCGATCATCGTGGAGCCCGTGCTGGGCAACGCGCAGGGGATCATGCCCCAGGCCGGCTTCCACGAGGCGATCCGATCGCTCACCCGGGAGTTCGGGATCCTCATGATCTTCGACGAGGTGAAGACCGGGTTCCGGCTCGCGAAGGGCGGGGCCGCCGAGTACTTCGGCGTCACCCCCGATCTCGGGACGTTCGCCAAGGCGATGGGCAACGGCTACCCGGCCGCTGCCTTCGGGGGCCGGCGCGACATCATGAACCTCATGCCTGCCAACGTGAGCCACGGCGGGACCTACGCCGGCAACCGGATCGCGGCCGCAGCGGCCGTCCGGACCCTCGAGATCCTGCGGGACACGGACGCGATCGCAACGATCCACAGGACGGGAGAAGCCGTCCAGGCGGGGATCCGCGCGGTGCTCGACCCGACGGGGCTGCCCTACGTGATCACCGGACACCCGTCGATGTTCGGGATCATGTTCACCGACCGGATGCCCAGCGAGTATCGCGACTGGGCAGCCACCGACCATGAGCTGTACGACGCGATCGCGGTGGGCATGCACGCCCGCGGCGCGATGCCCGAGCCGGACAGCCGCGAACCGTGGTTCATGTGCGAGGCGCACGCTCAGGGAGATACCGTGGACAGGATCGTCTCGATCTTCGGCGCGTCGGTCGCGGCGGCCCTGGAGGCTCGGTCGCATGGCCGCTGAGCTGCCCGCCGTCCCGGCGGCGCTGCCGCCCGTGGGACTCACGATCGTCGGCGAGCCGAGCGTCGCGCCCCGGCGGCGCCTCCCGCTTCCGGTGGCCCTCCAGTCGCACGCGCCCGCGCCCGTCGCCGAGCCCGCCGCACCGCACCTGGCACCGCACCTGACACCGGTCGAGCGATCCGACTCGGACCTGCTCGACGGGAGCGCGGTCCGCTCGGTCGACCGCGCGGCGGCGCTCCTCCTGGCGCTCGGCGACTTCCCGACCGAAGCCGGCGTCACGGAGCTCGCCCGCAAGCTCGGGCTTCACAAGAGCACCGCCTCCCGGCTGCTCGCCACGCTCCAGCGGCGCGGGTTGGTCGAGCAGGACGAGGAGTCCGGTAAGTACCGGCTCGGGCTCGTGGTCATCCGTCTCGCCGAGCGCGCCGAGAAGACGCTCGACCTCCGGACCCTCGCGCGGCCCGAGCTGGAGCGGCTGGCGCGCTCGACCCGCGAGACGGTCGGGCTCGCCATCCTCGACGTGGACCGGTGCCTGACGGTCGCCCAGGTGGATGGGCCGAACATGGTCGCCTGCCCCGACTGGACGGGGCGGACGACGCCGCTCCACTGCGTGGCGTCGGGCAAGATCCTCCTTGCCACGATGCCGGAGCGCGACGTGATGCGCCTCGCCAAGAAGGGCCTGCAGTCCTGCACGGAGCGGACGATCACGACCCTCGAGGGGCTGCTGGAGGAGCTGGCGCGCGTCCGGCGCCGCGGCTTCGCGACGGCGTTCTCGGAATGGGAGCCCGGCCAGAACGCGGTCGCGGCGCCGGTCCACGACGCCCGCGGCCGGGTCGTCGCCTCGGTGGACATCTGGGGACCGGCGTACCGGATCACCCCGGCGCGGGTCGCGGAGCTCGCGGCCGAGGCACGGGCGACGGCCAGCGCGATCTCGACCCGCCTGGGCGGCGCCGCCTGGCCGGTCACCGCGCCGGCCTGACCCGAACGCGCGGGGCGAGCGGCCCCTCGGCCTGACCTCCCGACAGTCGGCGTCCTGCGGCCCGGCCCGCGACCGCGTCGGCCAGCCCGGCCGCCGCGTGCGTCAGCGCGCGGCGGTGTTCGGGGCGATGCTCGCGGCAAGCAGCTCGGCGAGATCGATCGCCTCGACGCCGGCGCCTCGATCGCCCGCCGCGCCCAGGCCGTCGCGGATCATCGTCATGCAGAACGGGCACTCGGTCACCACGGCAGAGGCGCCCGTGGCGAGCGCCTGGCGCGTGCGCTCCTCGTTGATGCGCGTGCCGGTGCGCTCCTCCATCCACATCCGCCCGCCGCCCGCCCCGCAGCAGAAGGTCGAGCGCTCCCGCCGCTCCATCTCGTGGAGCTCGATCACGGGGAGCTGCCGCAGGACCTCGCGCGGCTCCGCGACGATGCCGTTGTAACGGGCCAGGTAGCAGCTGTCGTGGAGCGTCACCGAGCGCTTCGCGGAACCGTCGTCTTCGGCCAGCGGCAGCCGCCCGGCCGCGAGGAGCCCCCGCAGGTAGGCCGCGTGGTGGACGATCTCGAATGACCCGCCCAGCTGGCCGTACTCCGTGCCGATCGTGTTGAAGCAATGCGGACAGGCGGTGATGATCGTCCGCTTCTCCATGCCGTATCGCTTCAGCGTCTCGATGTTGCCGGCGGCAAGGACCTGGAAGACGTACTCGTTCCCCAGCCGGCGCGCCGGATCCCCGGTGCATGCCTCCTCCTGGCCCAGCACGGCGAAACGCACGCCCGCGGCGGACAGGCAGGTTGCCACCGCGCGGGCGACCTTCCGGTTCCGGTCGTCGAACGCCGCGGCGCAGCCGACCCAGTAGAGCACCTCGAGGGAATCGAGCGTTCCCTCCCGGGCCATCTCCGCGACGGTCGGCACGCGGAACGGCAGGTCCTTCGCCCAGTCCAGCCGGCTCGCGCGGGGGCTGCCCCACGGGTTGCCGGCTTGCTCCATGTTCCGGAAGGCGCCGGTGAGCTCCTGCGGGAAGCGAGTCTCCTCGAGGACGAGGTTCCGGCGGAGGCCCACGATCTTGTCGACGTGCTCGATGAGGACCGGGCAGGCTTCGACGCACGCCCCGCACGTCACGCAGTCCCAGACCGCGTCATACGGGATCGCGGCGTCCACGATCGGGACCGCCAGGGCGCCCGGCGCGAGCCGATCGTCGAGGCCGTACGTCTCGCGGACGAGCGGGCTGTTCGGGATCAGGTTCAGCCCGCGCTCCGCGTCGACCGCCAGATGGCGGATGCCCATGATCATGGCCCGCGGGTCGAGCGACTTGCCGGTCGCGTTCGCCGGGCAGGCCTCCGTGCAGCGCCCGCACTCGGTGCACGTGAACCCGTCGAGAAGGTCCTTCCAGCCGAGGTCGGCGATGGTGTGAACCCCGAACGTCTCACCCTCCGCCTCGAGATCCATGGCCGGGAGCTCGCCGCGCGGAGCGAGCTTGCGGAAGTAGATGTTGAAGAAGCTCGTGGCCATGTGGAGGTGCTTGCTGCCCGGCAGGTAGCAGAGGAAGGCGGCAACGAGGAGCACGTGCGCCCACCACGATGCGGCGAACACCACCTGCAGAAGCCCCGGATCCACTCCGCGCAGGGGGGTCGCCAGCGCGTTCGCCACGATCGCGCCGGCCCGGTCGCCGGACCGCGCCGCCTCGAGGGCCATCGAGGCGAGCTCGGTCACGACGACGCCGCCGATCAGGCCCAGGATCACGAGCGCACCGCGGGTGAGGGCAAGACGCCGCGGTCGCGACACGAGGCGCCGCCAGCCGGCATACGCGATGGCGAGGAGCACGCCGACCGCGGCCACGTTCTGGAGCGCCGTCACGGCGCTCCACAGGGCGCCGCCCAGCGGCCAGCCGACGATCGCCTGCAGCAGGCCGCCGGTGGCGATGTCCGCGGTCCCGACCGTGAGCGCGACGAAGCCCCAGAAGATGGCGAAGTGCATGAGGCCGGCGCGGGCATCCCGGAACATCCGGACCTGCGCCAGCGCGTAGACGACGAGGCCCGCGACTCGTCTCCGAACGGACGCGAAGGGATTCGAGCGGCCGGCCGCCGCGAAGACTCGCACGTGACGAGCGATTGCCAGGCCGAAGTAGGCCATCGCCCCGTAGAGGATCGGGAAGACCAGGACGTAACCGGGGACGTCGGCGTAGGCAGGGAACATCGGGGCCTCCCGAAGCGGCGCGTCGGCGGGTCGTGGCTCGCTTCGGGGAGGATACGCGACGCGCGCCCCCACGAACGCGCGGCGTGACCGGCACGTGCGCTAGAGTCAGGCCGCCATGCAGGACCTCTCCGACCGGCTGGGCACCTTCTTCTTCGTCACGGCGGGCAACGCGCTGGTCGTCGTGATCGTGGTCGTCGTCGCCTGGCTCGCCTACCGCGTCCTGGCCCGTGTCGTGCGGACCTTCGTGGCGAGGGCTGCCTCGGCACCCTCGCCCGGGGAGGGCGAGCTGGGCGCAGAGCAGCAGGCAATCCGCCGGGCGGAGCGGAGCCGGCGCCTGGAGACCGTGGCCGCGTTCGGCCTGCGCCTCGTCCGCTGGTTCACCGTTGCGGTCATCGCGTCGGTCGTCGTCGCGGTCTTCCTGCCCTCGGCCTGGACCGCCATCGGCGGGCTCGGCGTGGGTTTCGGCATCGCGATCGGCGGCGCGATCGGGTTCGGGACCCAGCAGCTCGTGCGCGATTACCTCAACGGCATGCTCATCCTCGGCGAGAACCCGTACAGCGTCGGTGACATCGTCGCGATCGCCGGGGTCCGGGGGACCGTCGAGGAGGTGGGACTCCGGCGCACCGTGATCCGCGACATGGACGGGACGGTCCACTCGGTCCCGAACGGCGAGATCCTCGTCGCCTCGAACTTCACGCGCCGCTTCGCCCGGGTCAACGAGCGGTTCATGGTCGCCTACGGCACGGACATTGCCCGCGTCACCGCCGTGATCAACGCCGTCGGCGAGGCGTTCGCTGCCGACCCGGCCTGGGCGCCCCGCCTGATCGACACGCCCGCCGTCCTGCGGGTCGACCCGGTCGTCGACCCGGGGATCCCGGTCCTCGTCTCGTTCGCGGTCCGGCCGGGCGACCAGTGGGCGGTCGGCGGCGAGTTCCGGCGCCGCGTCCTCGACGCGTTCGTCCGGGAAGGCATCCGCCTCGCGACCTCGCAGCGGCTCCAGGTGGACGGCCCGCTCCCGATCCCGGTCGCCGACACCGACGGCGCCGAGTCCGGCGCGGAGTACACGTGACGGACGGGTATCATCCGATGACGACCAGCGTCGTCGTTCGAGCCGGACCCGGAGGTGGCCCAGCGTGAGCTCCAAGGCCACCCGCGCTCCCGCCCTCGAGGCGCTCTCGTTCGAACCCCGGACGCGTTCCCTCGATGCCGGGCTGGCCGCCCGGGCGAGCGCGACCGCCGCCCTGTACGCGGAGGCGGACGCGGACCAGGAGGCTTTCTGGGCCCGGCTGGCGCGCGAGCGGCTCACCTGGTCGACCCCGTTCGGCGTCACGCTTGAGTGGGACCCGCCGTTCGCGAAGTGGTTCGTCGGCGGCGAGCTGAACGTCGCATACAACTGCGTCGACCGGCACGTGGAGCGCGGCCTGGGCGAGAAGGTGGCGTACCACTGGATCGGCGAACCGGGCGACACCCGCACGCTCACCTACCGCGATCTCCAGGGCGAGGTCAACCGGGCGGCGAACGCGCTGCTGGAGCTGGGCGTCCGCCGCGGCGACCGCGTCGCGATCTACCTGCCGATGGTGCCGGAGCTCCCGATCGCCATGCTCGCCTGTGCCAGGATCGGCGCGGCGCATACGGTGGTCTATAGCGGCTTCAGCGCGGAGGCGCTCGCCGACCGCATCAACGATGCGCGTGCGACGGTCCTCGTCACCGCCGACGGCGGCTGGCGGCGCGGCCGCCGGGTGGGCCTCAAGCACCATGCCGACGAGGCCGTCGCGTCGACGCCGTCGATCCGCCACGTGGTCGTGGTCGGCCGACTTGGCGACGGCGCCCACATGGTCGACGGCCGCGACCACTGGTGGGGCGAGCTCGTGGGCCGGCAGTCGGATCGCTGCGATCCGGTCCCGGTCGACGCCGAGCAGGTGCTCTTCCTCCTCTACACGTCGGGGACCACGGCCCGGCCGAAGGGGATCGTGCACACCTCGGCGGGCTACCTGCTGGGCTGCAGCTTCACCCACGCTACGGTCTTCGACCTCCGGCCGGATGACGTGTACTGGTGTCCAGCCGACGTCGGCTCGATCACCGGCCACAGCTACGTCGTCTACGGCCCGCTGGCCAACGCCGCGACCGGGATCCTCTACGAGGGCGCGCCGGACACGCCGGACTGGGATCGCTGGTGGCAGATCGTGGAGGAGCACCGGGTCACGCTCCTGTACACGGCGCCGACCGCGATCCGGGCGTTCATGCGGCAGGGGCAGGCGCACCCGCGGCGGCACGACCTGGGTTCGATCCGGCTGCTGGGCACGGGCGGCGAGTCGATCACCCCGGAGGCCTGGCGCTGGTTCCACGAACACGTGGGCGGGAGCCGCGCCCCCATCGTCGACACGTGGTGGCAGACGGAGACCGGGAGCATCATGATCAGCCCGCTGCCCGGCGTCACGGTCGCCAAGCCCGGCTCCGTCGCCCGGCCGCTGCCCGGGATCGGGGCGGAGATCGTGGATGGCTCGGGCAACCCTGTCGCGAAGGGCGGCGGCGGATACCTGGTCCTGACACGGCCGTGGCCGTCGATGCTGCGCGGCATCCACGGGGACGAGGAGCGCTACCGGCAGACGTACTGGAGCCGCTTCCCAGGGCGCTACCTGACCGGTGACGGCGCGAAGCGCGACGAGGACGGTGACGTCTGGCTCCTCGGCCGCGTCGACGACGTCATCAACGTGGCCGGCCACCGGCTCTCGACGATCGAGGTCGAGACGGCGCTCGCGGACCACCCGGCGGTCGCGGAGGCCGCCGTGGTCGGCAGGACCGACGACGTGGCGGGCCAGGCGGTCTTCGCGTTCGTCACGCTCGAGGCCGGGCATGCGCCGTCGGACGCGCTCGCGGTGCAGCTGCGCGAGCACGTGGCCTATGCCATCGGGCCCATCGCGCGCCCGGCATACCTTCTCTTCACGCCGCACCTGCCCCGGACGAGGTCCGGGGCGATCATGCGCCGGCTCCTGCGCGAGATCGCCGAGGGCCGGTCGCCGGGCGACACGAGCAGCCTGGCCGACGCGGGCGTCGTCGAGACGATCCGTGAGCACGCCGGCCGGGCGGAGGACTGAGCAGATGCCATTCGGGTTCCATCGCCGTGCAGGCGTCGCCAAGGGGCTGCCCGCGGCGGGCGGGCCGGGAGCCTCTCACGCACGCTCGGCCGGCGGCGGCCGGGCCGGGGGCGCGCGGGCTGGCGTGCCGTTCGGCGGGCTCACCGAGGAGTGGCGGCTGGTCGGCGTGATGGAGATCGAGGGACGGCTCCTGGACATCCTCAACCGGCGCGAGGCGATCCCGATCGGAGAGATGACCTGGTCGACACTCGAGGCGCTGGCCGACCTGGAGCCGGCGCCGGGACTTCAGAAGGTGGACCCGTACGACCTGATCGTGGTCTTCGCGGGGGATCAGACCCTGCCTCCCCTCGACGAGGCGGAGAAGAGCGCGCTCCGGGTGCACAAGGTCGCCTACGACGTCGTCCTCGAGCTGCCGCCGTACCGCGTGATCGGCACGGTCTTCCTGCACGCGGGATCCGAGCCGGAGCGACTGATGGACCGTGGGTCCGACCTCTTCTTCCCGGTCACGAACGCGGTCGCGCTGCTCGGCGATGTCCGGGTCAGCGACCCCGAGATCGATGTCGTGCTGGTCAACCGCTCGTACCTGCGGGGCGTCGAGCAGGTCGATCGGTTCGTGGTCGACTCCGCGCGCGAGCGGCGGCCGATCCCTCCCGCGCGCTGAGCGCCGGCGAGCGTCAGCCCGCCCGGGCAGGCACCTTGCGTCCGAACAGGCTGCGGATGGAGGCGCGGCTCGTCTCCTTCGCGCGTGGCCTCCCGACGACGCGCTCGGCAAGGGCGCGGAAGTCCTCGGAAACCTTCTCGTTCGGGAAGAGGTCGATCACGGAGCGTCCCTGGTTGGCCGCCCGCACGAGGTAGAGCCCGGCCGAACGGATCTCGGCGAACGACGACATCCCCACCGTGCGCTCCATGTCGGCCACGCTCACGCCGCTGTTGGCGCGGTTGATCACCAGCGCGAGCTTGTCGCGGAAGCCGAGCTCGGCGGCCACGTCGCGCAGCTGCACCGCGGCGCGGAGCGCCGGGACGTCCGGCGTGACCGGGACGAGGATCCGGTCGGCGCGGCTGAAGACCGCGCGGTTGAGCGTGTCGTAGTCGGGGTGGAGGTCGACGACGATCACGTCGAATGACCGGCGCGCGCGGTCGATCGCCTCCGCGACGGCGGCGGAGTCGATGTTCTCGGTCTTCAGCGGGCTCGACGAGAGGACCAGCACCTTGAGACCCGACGGGTGCGACGCGACGAGCTCCTCGAGGGTCTCGATCGCGGCGTCCGGCCCGCCTTCGCGGGTCTCGGCGAGCGAATCGACGAGCGTCCTGACGCTCGACATGCCGAGCGAGCTCGCGATGTGGCCGGTCACGGTGTCCGCGTCCACGAGGAGGACCGTCCGGCCCATCGCGACCAGGGACGCCGCCAGGTTCACCGCGATCGTGGTCTTGCCCACCCCGCCCTTCGGGTTGAAGACGGCCAGGAACGTTCCTCGCCGCGACCAGTCGCCGGCCGAGAGGGGGCCGTTCTGGAGGACGGCACCGCTGCCGTCGTCGATGGCCATCTGGCGAATCATCATCGCCTCGACGCGCCAGCGGAGCGCCTCTGGCGAATAGGGCCGGGTGAAGTACTCGTCGTGCGCGCCTGCCCGCCCCGCCGCGCCGGCCAGCCGGTCGAGCGTACGCGGCGAGACGATCATCAGGGCCGGGATGTCGCGACCCGGCTCGTGGAGGAGCCCGTAGTATTCGAGCGACTCGTCGAAGTCGCTCTCACCGTCGAGGATGGCGACCGCCACGTCGTGGCGGCTCGCGAGGAGTGCACCGAGGTCGTCCGGGCACGTGACGACGACGGGCTCATACTCGGCCTCGCGGAGGACGTCGACGACGTACTGCCGCTCGTCCTCGGGCAGGGCGATCGCGATCGCGGGGCGGGCCATCCGGGCGGATCCTTTCGTGTTCGCGGGTTGTCTGGTCAGTCTTCGGGATCGTGAGCGCTCGCGGTCACGATCCCGTCGCTGCCACCCGTGACCCGGGCCTGGAAGCCGGGCAAGGTCGGGATCAGGTCACGAAGGGCGACCTCGGTCTCGTGCTGGACGGTGAACAGGAACTCGCCGTCCGGGCCGGACGACACGCCCACGTGGCGCACGCCGGCGGCGCGGCTGAGGTGACGCTTGAAGCTCGCGATGCTCGCCACGCTGACGAGACCGCTGACGATGACCTGGGTCGAGACCATGGGCACGCCCGGGCCAGCCTCGGCGCGCGCGGCGGGGGATGAGGCGGAGGGGACGAGGCCGGCCAGGCGGGCCGTCAGGTCCTGCTCGTCCATCTCCGGGATCTCCTGGAGCTCGGCGGCCGCCGCCTCGGCTGCGGCAATCTCGGCCGCGGCGAAGTCCGGGGTCAGGCCGAGCATCGAAAGGCGCGGGTCGGAGTCGTGCGTGGACCAGGCCGGCATGGACGTACCCGCTGCGTCGGTCGCAACGTCCGCTGCGTCGGTCGCGGCGTCCGCTGCGTCGGTCGCAACGTCCGCGTCCGCAGTCGCCGCGGCGTCCGTGCGCACGTCTTCGCCGGTGCCGTCGGCCGACGCCATCGTCTCTGCCTCGAGCGAGGCAGCCGCCTCGGCGGCGGCCTGGATCGCCAGCATCGCGGCCTCGCGGTCGAACGCGGCGTCGTCGGTCGGCGTCTCGGGCGAGGTCTCGGCGGATGGCGTGACAACGTCGTCGTCGACGGATGTCGCGACGAGCGCCGACGTCGGATCCGGCTCGATCGTGGCCGCCATCTCGACGACGGGCTCCGGCGCGATCTCGACGACGGGCTCCGGCTCGGCGATCGGCGCCGGGGCCGGGATCCCGACTGCGGGCTCGGTCATGAGGGCCGTGAACGCGGACTCGTCCGGCTCGTCGAACGTGGGCGCCTCCGGCATCTGCTGGGCGCGCGCCGCGAGGAGCGTGAGGTCGGTCTCGGCGAGCAGCTCGTCGAAGAAGGCCGCCATCTCCGCCTCGAACGACGCGATCTGTCCCTCGATCCGGGCGACGTCGCGCTCCACGAGGGCGCGATGACGCGCGAGCTGGTCGTCGAGCTGCCCTCGACGGCCGGTGATGCGGGTATCGGTCTCTTCCCGGATCCGCGCGATCTCGACCTTCGACCAGTCCTTGATGCTCGCGACGTCGTCGTCGGCGTGCCTGCGGAGCGCGCTCGCGTCCGAGACCGAGCGTCCCTGGATCTGCTCGACATACGCCGACCCATCGACCCGGAACTGCTCCAGGGTCGCGGCACGCGCCTGCTCGGCGGCCACCTGCATCGCATGGGTCAGGTCGGTCAGGAACTTCGTCGGTCGGCGGGCTGGCGCGGCGTCCTGGGCCGGTGCAGAATCCGGCGCGTGCGGTGGCGTCGGCGCGCTCTCCGCGGCCGCCTCCACGGGCACGTCTGCCGATTCGGGCGGGTCGATCACGGCGGTCACCTCTTCGGCCGTTCCGGCCCCGCTCGATGCTCCGGTGTCGACCGCGGGCGCTGCATCGACGGCATCGAGATCGGATTCGTCGGGCCCGTCGGGAGACGCGCTCGGATCGTCCCCGAAGCCCTCGTCAAAGCCGTCGCGGGACGGTGCACGATCTGTGCTCCACGGGAGCCGGAAGCCGGTTCGCGATTCGGTGGTCGCCATGCTGCGCGGTCCCTTCTTGGGTCGTTGTGATCGACAGGGTCCGTCACCCGTTGCGGAGCCTAGGGGCGCGGAGCGGTGCGGTGGAGTTGACTAGTGGTACCACCTGGCACCGGCGGTGGTACCCCCGACGCTTCCTTCGGTGCGGGCCTGCACCGGATCGGTGCGCGGAGGCGCCGCCCGCGGCCCCGATCAGGCGGGACGGCTACGATGTCCGGGCCATGAGCGACCCGACACCGGATCCGCGCCCCCGACCCGCCGAGGCGCCGCCGCGCGACCTGTTGGGCCGGAATCCGCGCGACCTCCGGATCTCGGTGACCGATCGGTGCAACTTCCGATGCGCCTATTGCATGCCCGCCGAGGTCTTCGGCCGCGACTACGCATTCCTGCCGCGGTCGCAGATCCTGCGCTTCGAGGAGATCGTCCGCCTGGCGGGGATCTTCGTCCGGCTTGGCGTGGAGAAGCTCCGGATCACCGGCGGGGAGCCGACCGTCCGCCGCGACCTCCCGGACCTCGTGCGCCAGCTCGCGGTCCTCGACGGCGTGCTCGACCTGACGCTGACCACGAATGGGTCCGCCCTCCGGACCCTCGCGGCGCCGCTCGCCGACGCCGGGCTGCGGCGGATCACGGTGAGCCTGGACTCCCTCGACGACGCGGTTTTCCGCGCGATGAGCGGGGCCGACATGCCCGTCGCGCGGGTTCTCGAGGGCATCGCGGCCGCGAGGGACGCCGGCCTCGCGCCGCTCAAGGTGAACATGGTGGTCAGGCGCGGCAGCAACGAGGAGTCGATCATCCCGATGGCGCGCTGGGCGCGCGACGAGGACGTCATCCTCCGCTACATCGAGTTCATGGACGTGGGGACCGCGAACGGCTGGCGGATGGACGAGGTCGTGCCGCTGGCGGAGATCGTCGCCCGCGTCGACGGAGCGTTCCCGCTCGAGGCGTTGCCTCCCAACTACCCCGGCGAGGTGGCGACGCGATTCCGCTACCGCGACGGGACCGGCGAGGTCGGGGTGATCGCGTCGGTCACGGCGCCGTTCTGCGGCGCCTGCACCCGCGCCCGGCTGTCCGCGGAGGGCGAGCTCTTCACCTGCCTCTTCGCGGCGCGCGGGACGGACCTCCGCGGTCCGCTCCGGGACGGCGCCTCGGACGCTGAGCTGGAGGCGCTGATCCGATCGGTATGGGGCGCCCGCGACGACCGATACTCGGACCTCCGGAGCGCCGGGACCGCGAACCTGCCCCGCGTCGAGATGTTCGCGATCGGCGGCTGAGGTTCGCGGGATGGGCCTGCCCGCTGCGGCGCCGGTCGCGGCGCTCGGGCGTCGGAGCGTCGCGTACATCGTCGACTCGCTGATCATCGGCCTCGCCTACGTCGTGATCGGCGTCCTCTTCGATTCCATCTTCGGGCCGCTCGTCGAGGCGACCCCCGACGGGCTGGCGCTCGTGGTGGTCGCGGTCAACCCGCTTCGCGTGGCCCTGGAGCTCACGGCGACGCTCGTCGTCGACGCGCTCTACTTCGCCGGGTGCTGGTGCCGCTGGGGCGCGACGCCCGCCCAGCGCGTGCTCGGGATCCAGGTCCGGCTGGCGGGTGGCGCGCCTTCGGTGCCGGGTGAGCCCCGTGCGCTCCCGGTCGAGGCCGCCGGGCGTCGCTGGGCGGTCCTGGCGATCCTCCCGATCGCGATGGGCTCGCTCTCGGCGAGCGGTGCCGTCGACGTCAGCGTCCTGGCCGTCGTGAACGGCGCGTGGTTCCTGGCCCTGCTCGTCTCCGCGGCCGTGGACCCGCTCCGGCGCGGCCTCCACGACCGTGCGGGGGGCACGACCGTCGTCTCGATCGCCCGCCGTCCCGCCTGACGGTCTGCGTCGCCGTCGGCCGCCGTCCGCCGCCGGTGGCCGCCGGCGACCTTCGGTGGCCGCGGCCGGATGCGACCGATCGGGCTGCGACGGTCCGCAGGGCATTCGTCCACATGGCATCCACACCGCGGCGAAATTGGTGGACGGGCGGAGCAGGCCGACCTGCATCTTCGTGGATAACCGGGTTGCCGGAGGGCTGCCGCGGCGCGATGATCTCCCTGCCCGGAGGGGCTACGACAGCCGACGACCCGGCGATCACATCAACGGGTCTCGGCGAGGTGATCGGGAGCAATCCCGGTTGCTCTCCCTCCGAGGTCGCGCTGCGATTGCATCAAGGTTGCTTCCTCGGACGTGGTTCCTCTGGGCACTTCTGCGTCCCGCGGTGCCGCGATCGCGCCGCCGCGATGGCCGCGCAGGGCAGAGGCAAGCGGGGAACCGCGGCTCGCGCGTCGCGGCGCCGACCATGCATCCGCGAACGCGAGTTCGCCGGCCGGCGTCAGGTCGGCGGGACCAGGTTCTCGCGATCCGTGAGCGGATCGGCGGCGGGCGTCGCGCACAGGAAGTAGCGCAGCCGCGTGCGCCCGATGTTGGCGATGGCATGCGGGAGCCCCATCTCCACGCGGACCCCCTTGAGCGGCTCGAGCGTCTCGTCCAGCGACCCGACCCGGACCGAGCCGCGCCCCTCGAGGACGACGACCACGTGCTCGGAGGCAAGGTGGCGGTGCCAGCCGGTCGTGGCACCCGGATCCAGCTCGATCTCGGACACGCTGAAGCTGAGGGTGCCGAAGTCGCCCGGCTCCACGAGCACGCGATGGCGGAGGCCCGGCGTGGTGATCAGGCGGGCTCCCTCGCGGCGCCGGACCGGCTCGCCGGGCCGCATTCGCCAGGACGGCTGGTCGTCGGCCGGGCGGGCGGGGTCGATGTCGATCGCGGCACGCAGCGCGAGGGCGTCGATGGCCCCGTCGTTGCGGACGACGCCCTCGTCGGCCGGCGCCTCGTAGAGAACGTCACCGGCCCGGACGACGACGCGCCGGCTCAGGGCGATCCCGTGCTCGAAGACGATCTCGCCGGCTGCCACGTAGACCACCGCCTCCTGGCCGTGGAGCCGCGGGCCGATCTGCGCCCCGGGCGGGATCCGGTCGAGGTGGAGCTGGATCGCCATGCCCGGGTGGACGTCCATTCGTTCCGTCGTCAGCCGTCGACCACGGCCACGTCGCGACCGGCGGTGCGAGCGGCCTTCGCCTTCTCCGCCCAGGCGCCGAGGACCGAATCGCGGTGCGGCCGGATCGGGCAGTGCTCGTCGCGGTTGCCCATCTCGTCGCAGTAGCCGAGGGGGACGCACTTGGGGGCCAGGAAGCTGCCCAGGAACGGGCTGACGGCGAACACCTCGTGGCGGATGAGCTGGAAGAGGCGCCGGATCTCCCACTGCGCCATCGTGCACAGCCGGAGCCCCGACATGTGGATGAGCGCCCGCAGGTTCGCGGTCATGACCAGGTTCGTGCGGGTCGCGTTGGGGAAGACGAAGCGGGCGTCCTCGCCCGGGATCCCAGCGGCAAGCAGCTCGCCGTACAGGTCGAGCGCACCGTCGACCTGCGCCTCGTACCGGGCGCGAAGCGCCGGGTCCGCGTCCGCGAGCGTCCCCGGGAGCATCGTGGCCGCCCCGGTGAACTTCACGTACCGCTGGCTCTGCTGGTCGAAGGCGACCCCGGCGCGATGGCGGACCAGCTGGTGGGAGAGCGTGCGGCTGACCCCACTGATCCCGAACGTGAAGACCACGTGCTCGATCGTGCTGCCGTGGCCCGATTCGACGACGCCGCTGATCAGCTTCTGCATCTTCGCCCGGTCGATCTCGCCGGACTCTGCCCGCCGGAAGATCTCGGCAGGCTCCAGCTCCGAGTAGCACGTCCGGCAAGCCGTGTAGATGAGCGGCACGTAGAAGCGCTCGACGATCTCGCGCGACGGGAACAGGAGCGTCGCCTTCATCCCGAGGTCGCGCCGCCCCGGATTGGGCGGGATGCCGGACTTCTCGTGGGTGGGCTGGGACTCGGCCATGCTCAGCGGAGGATAGCCGGTCGGCAGCGCGCCGGGCGGGCCCGCCCGGCGGCTCCGCAGACCATTTCGACGCTCAGGCGCTGGCCCGCGCGCGCGTCCCGACCGAGCCGCCCTCGGACCCGTGGAACCAGGTCCAGATCAGGAACGTGCCCAGCGTGTACAGGATGATGATCGTGACGAAGTTGATCGTGTAGCCGGCGGAGAAGCCGAGGGTGGCCTGGAGCAGGCTGTACCACGGGCCGGCGATCACCCACCCGAGCGACCAGGCGAGGCTTGCCGCGGCGGCGTAGGTTGCGCGCTCGCCGGGCCGGAGCCGCTCCATCGCGAACGCGTTGAAGATCGGGTTTCCCGCGTTCATGAGCGAGTTGCGGATCGCCATCGAGCCGATGACGGTCCACAGGATCGGGCTGAACCCGAGCACGGCCAGGAACGGGATGCTGACGCCCTGGACCAGCACGACCGAGCCGATCTTGCCCACGCGTCGGGCCAGGGCGGGCTGGAAGAGGATCGCGAGCGTGGTGCCGAGGCTGGTCAGCGCGAAGACCGCGTTGAGCGATGCCAGGTCGAGCCCGAACTTGCCCTGCACGAAGAGGTTGAGGAAGGGGATCACCTGGCCGGCCCCGAGCGAGATCAGGAACCCCGGCAGGATGAGCCGCAGGAAGGTGCCGGGCTCGGAGATGCGCGGCAGCCCGATCCGGATCGCTGCGCGGCGGCGGGACAGGTCGGGCCGCGCGGCCAGCGGCTCACCGCTCCACGGGATCCCGGGCCGGCCTTCGAGGGTCCGCCAGTCTCGCCGCCGTGCTCGCGGCCGGTCGTCGTGTATCGCGAGCAGGACCACCGTCGCGATGACGGCGGCACCGAGCATCAGCACGAGCAGGACCCGGTAGGCCGCCGGATCGCCGGTCGAGAAGCCGCCGAGGCGGGCGGCCAGCGCCGCGATCGCCCCGCCGACCAGCGCCGCCACGACATTGACGCCGGTCGAGATCGCGCCCTGGAGCGAGAACAGCTCGCTCCGGTGCTCCGCGTGGCTGTGCTCGGACATGAACGGCGACTGGACCACGAAGAAGGCCTGGTTGGCGGCGCCGATGAGGGCGGCGCACAGGGCGACCGCCGGCGAGGAGCCGACGAGGAGCAGGCCGACGACGCCCACGGCCGACAGGGCGGTCGCGAAGACGAGCACCAGGCGGCGACCGATCCGGTCGGAGAGCAGGCTCGCGGGGAAGGCGGCGACTGCCCCGGCCGCCGAGCCGGCGGTGGCAACGAGGCCGATGAACGCGGCGTCGAAGTGGAGCGACGCCAGGTACAGGTTGAAGTCGACCCACCAGAGGCTGAGCGTGACGCCGTAGACCAGCGTGGCGAGGAGGAAGATCCGGGCGTCGCGCTCGAAGCCCGTGAAGCTCCGCGCGTAGCGCCGCAGCGCCGCGGTCACGCCCCCCCGACCGGTGGGATCGCCGGATCCGCGCCCCTCGGCGGGGGCGGATCGGTCGGCGCGGTCGGCGCAGCCATGGGCGTGATCCTCGATGAGGTCGGGCGGGCGGCGGGCGTCCATCGTACCGGGTGGCACGGCCATCCGGCCGGCGCCCGGCGGGTCATCGGTCGGAGGGTTCCGTCCCTGCCGCGAAGGGATCGGCCTCGCCGAGCGCATAGGCGACCGCGACGTCGAGCGGGAGGCCGCGACCCTCGATCTCCAGCGCCTCCAGCTCGCTGGCATTCATCGCCACCCGCGCGTTCGGTCGCGTGGCCTGCTCGAACAGCTCCTCGACCATGCGGGCGAGCTCGGTGCCGGTCGACTGCGTCAGCTGCCGGGCTGCCCCGCGCAGCCGCGCAGCGCGCTCGAGGTCGCCGGCCGTCACCGCGACGGCCGACAGGTCGTCGAGGACCATGGTGATCCCCGACAGGTCGCCCGCCTCGTGGAAATGCCCCAGGGCGTGCCTGACCATGTCGGCGGCGTCGTCGATGCGACCCAGCTTGAGGACCGTCGAGCCCAGCATGTGGAGCGCCCAGGCCTCCATGGTGCGATTCCCCACCGCCCGGAAGTGCTCGAGGGATCGGACGTACCAGCCCTCGGCCTCCGCCCCGTTGGAGGCGAAGTAGTAGAGGCCGCCGATCCCCCACAGGACGTTGCCCTGCCCGAGCCGATCGCCGATCGCCTCGTAGTTCCGGAGCGCCTCGTCGAGGTCGGCCCGGGCGCGCTTCCAGGACTCGGCGTCCACGCTGCCCGCCATCAGGTTCGAGACCTCGCCCGAGCCCAGGTTGTAGAGCGCGTTGGCGATCTCACGCCTGTCGCCGATCGTGCGCCAGATCTCGAGCGCGGCCTCGTACCAGGGCCGCGAGGCGGCGGCGTCCGCCTGCCAGTACGCGACGCCCCCCAGCGCCTCCAGCAGGCGGGCATGCGTCCGGGGAGCCAGGTCCCAGCCGTGATCCTCCAGGGCAGTGAGGCGGCGCCGTCCCTCGCGCAGATAGCCGCGCTGCTGCCAGAAGCGCCAGAGCGCGAAGCCGAGCCGCACGGCCGCCTCGGGATCGGGAATCGCCTCGGCGCGGTCGAGGGCGGCCCGGAAGTTGTCCGCGTCCGCCTCCAGCCGGTCCAGCCACGCTCGCTGCTCGGACCCGGAGAGCCCCGCCGCGGCCCGCTCGGCCAGCTCCAGGTACGCGGCGAGATGGCGATCGCGGATCGCCGGCCCCTCGCCGGACGCGTCGAGACGCTCCGCCCCATAGGTCCGGATCGTGTCGAGCAGCGAGAAGCGCGCGGTCCCCGCGACGTCGTCGCTCCGGACGAGTGACTGGTCGACGAGCGCGCCGAGCACGTCGAGGAGGTCGCCGCCGAGCGCGCCGTCCGGGTCGCAGATGTGCTCGATGAGGGGCAGGTCCCCGCCGCCGACGAAAACCGAGAGCCGCGCCAGGAGGAGCCGGCCGGCGTCGTCGAGCAGGTCGTAGCTCCAGGCGATCGCGCCGCGCAGCGTTCGCTGGCGCTCCGGCAGATCGCGCGAGGCGGAGGCCAGGAGCTCCAGGCGGTGCTCCAGGCGCTCGAGGATGGCGTCCGGGGCCAGCACCTTGACGCGCGCGGCGGCGAGCTCGATCGCGAGCGGCAGGCCCTGCAGCGTGGCGCAGATCCCGGCGACGGCCGGCGCATTCTCGACGGTGACGCGGAAGTCCGGGCGGACGGCGAGGGCGCGCGCCACGAAGAGCCGGACCGCCTCGTACTGGCCGAGCGTCGCGGGGTCGCCGGCGCGGATCTCGGCAGGAAGGCGCGCTGCCTCGAACGTCGAGAGGCGGCGCGGATCGGGGGGCGCCGGGAGCCCCGGGACTGCGTATTCCTGCTCCCCGGAGACGTGCAGGGCGCCCCGGCTGGTGGTCACGATCGTGAGGGCCGGGCAGGCCCGCAGGAGCTGCGCGACGAGCGGGGCCGCCGCGATCACGTGCTCGAAGTTGTCGAGGACGAGCAGGCAGGCGCGCGGCGCGAGGTGCTCCACGAGGAGGTCGAGGGTGGGGCGGACGCCGCTGTCGGTCAGCCCCACGGCGCGGGCGACCGTACCAGCCACCAGCCCGGCCTCTCGAAGCGGCTCGAGCGGCACGAACCAGACCCCGTCCGGGTAGCGGTCCGCGGCCGCGGCCGCGACCTGGAGCGCCAGGCGCGTCTTCCCGATGCCGCCGGGGCCGGTGAGGGTCAGGAGCCTTGACGCGTCGAGCAGCAGGAGCGTGGCGGCGAGGTCGCGGTCGCGACCCACGAACGACGTCAGCTGGGTCGGCAGGTTGTTGGGTCGCCGGTCGAGCGAGCGGATCGGCGGGAAGTCGGCCGGGAGGCCCGCTGCGACGAGCTGCGCGAGGCGTTCCGGCCGGAGGTCCTTGAGGCGATGCTCTCCGAGGTCGCGGATCGTCACGTCCGGGGGGAGCGTGCCGCCGATGAGCGAGCGAGTCGTCTCGGAGACCAGGACCTGGCCGCCGTGGCCCGCCGCGGCGATGCGCGCGGCCCGGTGGACCTCGAGCGACGTGTAGTCGCCGCCGGTCGTGGGTGTGGCCTCGCCCGTGTGGAGCCCCATCCGGACCCGGATCTGCGAACCCTCCGGCCACGGATACGCGGTGAGGGCTCGCTGCGCCGCGACGCAGGCGGCCGCGGCCGCGCTCGCGCTGGCGAATGCGACGAAGAACGCGTCGCCCTCCGTCTGCACCTCGACGCCGCCCGCCGCCTCGAAGGCAGCTCGAAGGATGGAGCGGTGCGCCTCCAGGAGGGGCTCGTATGCGCTCCCCAGGCGCGTGATCAGCTCGGTCGAGCCCTCGATGTCGGTGAAGAGGAAGGTGACCGTCCCGGCGGGGAGCGGCCGCCGGGTGCCAGGGGGCGCGGGCAGGGCGGGCGGCTCCACGGGGACGGGCGGTTCCACGGGCGCGATGCTGCGCCAGCGCGGCACGGCCGTCAACGCCACGTCGCGTCCGGGTTGGCGAACGTGCCCGGAGCTTCGGCGATCACGTTGGTTGCCCGGCATCGCGGCACGCGCGCGTGGCGGCAGCCCACATCACCTCTGTCAGCCGTTGACGGCTAACCGTCGCTCCCGTAGCCTCACGTCGTGGACGCATTCCGCCTCGCGACCGTTGCCGAGCCGGTCACGACGACGACGGGGCCCTCGCCGGGCGAATTGACGGCGCGGGTCGCGACGCTCCCCGACGTGCTGGACCGGGTCGTCGGCTCCCGACTCGATCGGGTCCGCCCCGCCGTCCGCTGGGGGATCGGTGCCGGTCACGACGACGCGTCGGCCGGGGCGCACGCCGCGATCGCCATCCGAACCGCGCGTGATCGCGGAAGCTGGCTCGGGTTCGCGACCGGCGACCCGTGGCGGGACGCGCTCCTGGCGGACCTCGGCGTGGCGCTGGCCGCGCTCCTCGACGACCTGACGCCGCGCCAGGCCGAGATCGCCGGCCGGGTCCTGGTTGGCGGGGCACGCCAGGCGGAGGTCGCGGCCGCGCTCGGCGTGAGCCGTGCGACGGTCTCGGTCGCGGTCGCGCGCGGTCGCCTGCCCGCCATCGCGAGTGCCCGAAGGGCGATCGAATCGCTCCTGGTCGGCCCGCCACCAGTGGCGCTCGGCGGCGGCGAGGGCGTGGCCCCGGCCGCCCGGCCGCGATGATCGGGGCGCTCCTCGCCGGGCTCGCCGCGGGGTACGGCATCGCGATCCCCGTCGGCGCGGTTTCCGTGCTGATCGTGGAGACGGGGCTCCGGTCGGGCTTCCGGTCCGCCGCGGCGGCCGGGGCCGGCACCGCGACAGCCGACGCGGTCTACGCGACGATCGCGGCGGTCTTCGGCACCGCGCTCGCGGCGGCGCTCATCCCCTGGCAGGCGCCGCTCCGGGCGGCCGCGGTCGTCGTCCTCGTGGGTCTCGCGCTGCGCGGATTCCGGTCCGTGGCGCGTGACGCCGAGCGAGCGCGCGATGGCGGGTCGGGATCCGCGCCATTCTCCGGTCCGGGACCCAAACCTTCGCCCCGCGGCTCGCCCGGTCCGGCGTCCTCACTTCCCCCTGCCGGCCCGCCTGCCAGCTCGATCGGCCCAGGGTCCGAGAGTCTCGGGCCGCGATCGGCTCGAAGGACCTACGCGGCCTTCCTCGGGCTCACGTTGCTCAACCCGATGACGATCACCTACTTCGCCGCGCTCATCGTCGGCCTCGGTGGGACCGGAACCGCGCCGATCGAGAAGCTCGCCTTCGTCGTCGCGGCGTTCGGGGCCTCGCTTTCCTGGCAGACGCTGATCGCCGCCGCCGGGGCCGCGCTCCATCGCCGCCTGGGGCCGCGCCTGCGCCTCTCGGTCGGCGTCATCGGCAACACCATCGTGCTGGCTTTCGCGGCCGTCATCGCCGCCGGCCTCGCGAGGTAGCGGGCGCCGCGACGGCCGATCCTGTCAGGAGCCGGGAGGGACCCGGCCGGGCAGCGTCACCGCGAAGCAGGTGCGGCCCGGCTCGGACGTCACGTCGATCCGGCCGGCGTGCCGGTCGACGATGGAGCGGACGATGTGGAGCCCCAGGCCGCTTCCGGCCCCGACGTCCTTCGTCGTGAAGAACGGCTCGAAGATCCGGGCCCGGACGTCGTCGGGGATGCCCGGCCCGGAGTCGCACAGCTCGACCCGCACGCCCGGCGCACTCGCGGGCTCGGCGCCCGCCGGTGGATCACCCCGGACCGCGATCTCGAGAACGCCGTGCCCCTCCATCGCATCCGCGGCGTTCACGATCAGGTTCGTCCAGACCTGGTTGAGCTCGCTGCCGAAGGCCTCGATGCGCGGCCGATCAGGCGGGTAGGAACGCCGGACCTCGATGCCGGCCTTCAGGCGCGGCCGCAGCATCACGAGCGTGCTCTCGATCCCGGCGATCACGTCCACGTCGCCGACGGGCGCACGGTCGAGGTAGCTGTACTCGCGGACGGACGCGACGATCTCGCCGATCCGTTCGCCGGCGGCCTCGATCTCGCCGAGGAGCTGGCGCCCGAGGGCCCCGGCCGCAAGCCAGGCCAGCACGACGTGGCGCGCCTCGTCGCTCGCGAACGGCGCCAGCAGGTCATCGAGCTGGTTTCCGTCCCAGCCGAAGGCGACGAGCGTCGCAGCCGGCTCGTCCGGCCGGGCGATGCCGAGCCGGTCGAGCAGCGCGACCATCGCGTCCTCGCGGTCGGCCGCGTCGATCGGGTCGAGGATCGGAGGGGCCGCCGCCCGCCGGTCGAGCTCGTCGCGCAGCGCGGCGGCCACCTCCCGGGCGACGCCGTCCGGGTCCAGGTCGTCGGGACCGAGCGCGCCGAGGCCGACCGCGGCCCGGTCCCAGTCCCGGACGAGCGCGGCCAGCCGCGACGCGGTGCTCCGGATCGCCGCCGCCGGGTTGTTCAGCTCGTGGGCGAGCCCGGCGGCCAGCGTCCCGAGCCCCGCGAGCTTCTCCTGTTCGCGGAGCAGGGATTCCGTGGACCGGAGGCGCCCGGCCGTCGTCCGCAGGAGCGACAGCGCCAGCTCGGGCTGGCGGCTCAGCACGTCGAGCAGCGCGTCACGCCGAAGGCAGAGGAGCGTCGCGGGGCCGACGGCGCGGACGGTCGCGGTGCGAGGCCTGCCCTCGAGGACGGCCAGCTCGCCCTGGACCTCGCCGGGGCCCACGACCGCCAGCGGGACGTCCACCTTGCCCGACCGTTTCGTGACGGCGAGCTCTCCGGTGAGGACGACGAAGAGGGAATCTCCCGTGTCGCCCTCGCGGATGATCACGGCGCCGGGCGCGAGCTCCACGGTCTCAGCCACCGCGGCCAGCCTGCCGAGCTCGGCGTCGTCGAGCCCGGCGAGGAGCGGGATGCGGCGAAGCGGCGCGAGGTCCACCGGCGCGTCAGATGCCCGACAGGTGCTGGTGGACGAACTGGACCGCCATCGCGCCCTCGCCGACACCCGACGCGATCCGCTTGACGGAGCGGGCCCGGACGTCGCCTGCGGCAAAGATCCCGGGCACGTTCGTCTCGAGCAGAAGCGGCTCGCGCGCGAGCGGCCAGCCGGCCACGCGGCCGTCGACCCGCGGCAGCGCGGGGCCGGTCACGATGAAGCCGGCGCCGTCCCGCTCGACGAGATCGCCGAGCCATTCCGTGCGTGGCAGCGCACCGACAAAGAGGAACAACGCCTGCATCGGGACCTCGACCGACCCGGCCGGGTCGGTGATCGTGATCGCCTCCAGCTCGTCGGTTCCGCGCACGGCCGAAACGTTCGCGCCGAGCCGGACCTCGATCCCGGGGAGCGCGGTGATCTGGTCGACCAGGTACTGGCTCATGCCCGTCTCCAGGCGTCCCCCGCGGACCACCAGCGTCACGTGGCGGGCGAAGCCGGCCAGGTAGACGGCCGCCTGGCCGGCCGAGTTGCCGCCACCCACGACCGCCACGTCGCGATCCCGGAAGGCGAGCGCCTCGGTGATCGCGGCACCGTAGAAGACGCCCAGGCCGATGAGCGCGTCCACGCCCGGCGCCTCGAGCCTTCGGTACTGGACGCCCATCGCGAGGATCAGAGCCTGGCAGCTGATCTCGGTCCCATCGCCGAGCGTCACGAACGAGTACGGGTCCTCGCGCCGGATGCTGCGAACCTCCTGCGGGGTCAGGATCTCGGCCCCCAGCCGGGTGGCCTGGGTCACCGCGCGGCGGGCGAGGTCCGACCCGGACAGGCCGGCGGGAAAACCGAGGTAGTTCTCGATCCGCGAGGTCGTGCCCGCCTGTCCACCGGGCGCCTCGCCCTCCACGAGGAGCGTCCGGAGCCCCTCGGAAGCGCCGTAGACGGCGGCCGCGAGCCCAGCCGGGCCGCCGCCGATGATGACCAGGTCGTACGACGGCAGGGCGGCGCGGGTCCGCAGGCCGACCTTCCCGGCGATCTCCACGTTGGACGGGGCACGCAGGTGGCTGCCGTCCGCGAAGACCAGGAGCGGATCGCGGCCCGGGTCGATACCCGCGCTCGCGACCAGGCGGGCCGCCTCCGGGTCGGACTCGACGTCGACCCAGCGGTACGGGACCTGGTTGCGGGCGAGGTAGTCCTTGATCTCGTGCGCGCGCGCGGACCAGCGATGGCCGACGAGGCGGACGCCGTCGAACGGCGGAATCCAGCCCGCGCGCCAGTCGTCCAGGAGCTCGGCGAGGGCGGGGAGGAGCCGCTCCTCGGGCGGATCCCATGGCTTGAGGAGATAGTGGTCGAGGCCGATCTCGTTGATGGCCCGGATGGCGACGTCGGTATCCGCATACGCCGTCAGGAGCACGCGCTTCGTGCCCGGCAGGAGGGGGAGCGTCGAACCCAGCAGCTCGACACCCGTCATCCCTGGCATCCGCTGGTCCACGACGAGCAGGGCGATCGGGGTTCCGCGCAGGATCAGGCGCCGGATCGCGTCCAGCGCGTCGGCGCCCGAGCCGGCCGCGACCACCCGGTATTCGCTGCCGAACCTGCCCCGCAGCTCGCGCTCCACGGCGCGCAGGACCTGCGGGTCGTCGTCGACGACCAGGATCACCGGGTTCGCCATCGCCGGGGCTGCCTCCGTCGCGCCCGCCCGAGCGCAGTCCGGCCCTGCCCGGCGCGTCCTCGGCGAATCGCGCCTGCATGCTAGTCGAGACCGCTGTCGCGGGCGAGTGCTGATCCCGTGGCCCGGTCCGACCCGCGCTCAGGTCTCCGGATCGCCCCGCAGCCGGGCGAACATGACCGCGTCCATCAGCTCCCCGCGGAACGGCAGGTACCGCCGGAGGACCCCTTCTCGCGTGAACCCGGCGCGGAGCGCGACCCGGCCGGACGCCTCGTTGCCGACGAGGGTGAGGAGCTCCATCCGGACGAGGGCGGGCTCGATTCCGAACGCCCAGCGGACCGCGAGCAGCACGGCCCCGGTCGCGGCACCCCGCCCGCGAGCCCCGGGCGCCAGCCAGTAGCCGACTGCGGCCTTGCCCGGCTCGTCGGGCCGTCGGTGGAATGCCAGCGTTCCCAGGAGCGCACCGTCGGCGGCATCGGCGATCACGAAGGTCGGCTCGCGCCCGCCCGACCAGCCCTCGGCGGTGAACGCGACGAAGGTCCGGGCGTCCTCGAGGCGATACGGGACCGGCACGGGGATCCAGCGCGCGATCTCCGGGTCGGCGCACGCCGCCGCGATCGCGGGCGCGTCGGCGTCGCGCGGGAGGCGCAGGACCAGCGTGCCGTCCGTCAGCGGCCGATCGGGGGCGGGGAATGGGCGGAACAATCGGGTGGCCATGCTCCGTAGACTCTACGGCGCGGGAGATCGCCCGGCGCTGCCGGGCATGGCGGGGCTCTCGCCGGACCGGGAGCTCGGCATGCCAGGTCGACCGCAGCACGCCGCCGCGGCGCGGCGCTATCGCCCCGCGGGCACGGCCGTGGGGTACGGGGTCCGGACCGAGCAGGTGCGGATCCCGATGGACGACGGCGTCCGCCTGGCGGTCACGCTCTACCGCCCGGACGCGCCGGGCCCGTTTCCCGCGCTGCTCGAGTCGATCCCGTACCGCAAGGACGACTGGACCCTCACCCGCGACTGGCCGCTCCACGGCGCCTTTGCCGCGGCGGGGTACGTGAGCTGCCGCCTGGACGTTCGCGGAACGGGCACCTCGGAAGGCGTGGCCGAGGGCGAGTACCCCGAGCGCGAGATCCTCGACAACCTGGCGGTGATCGACTGGCTGGCCACCCGCGAGTGGAGCACCGGCGGCGTGGGCATGTTCGGCATCAGCTGGGGCGGCTTCTCGGCGCTCCAGGCCGCGGCGAGGCGACCCCCGGCGCTCCGCGCGATCATCCCGGTCCATTTCAGCCACGACCGCTTCAACCTCGACGTGCACTACGTCGGCGGCACGCTCCACGTCGGCGAGAGCGTCTACTGGCCCGTCGAGATGGTGGGCGAGAACGCGCTGCCGCCCGACCCGGAGCGGTTCGGGCCCGGCTGGCGCGAGGAGTGGCTGCGTCGCCTGGAGGCCACGCCGCAGTGGCCCTTCGAGTGGCTGCGCCACCAGCGCCGCGACCCGTTCTGGCGGGCCGCGTCGATCGGCGAGGAGTGGGCGGCGATCGAGGCGCCGGTCCTCGCGATCGGCGGGCTCAACGACGGCTACCGGGACGCGGTCCTCGCCGTTCTGGAGCACGTCCGGGCGCCCCGGCGCGGCGTCATCGGGCCGTGGGGGCACGCCTGGCCGCATGATGGCTCGCCGGGGCCGTCGATCGACGGCGTGGGCCTGATGCGACGCTGGTGGGACCGCTGGCTCAAGGGCGCGGCCGGTACCGGCGACGCGGACCCGGACCCGATGCTCTCGCTCTACGTGGTCGAGCCGCCCGGAACGGCCGAGTTCCCGGCCGAGCTCCCCGGGAGGTGGTGGCATCTCGGCCACTGGCCGCCCTCGCCGCGGATCGCGACGCTTCCCCCGCTCTTCCTCGAGGGGGACGGCGCCGCCGGCCTCGGGTCGCTCGCCGGCGAGCCGGCCGCGTCCGGGGACGCCGCCACGTCCACATGGGCGGGGCCGCCGGATGTCGGCCTGTGCGCCCCGTACTGGTGCGGCTACGGTTATCCGCCACAGGGCGTGCCCGGCGACCAGCGGGTCGACGACGCTCGCTCGCTCCTGTTCACGTCCCCACCACTCGAGCGACCCGTCCTGATCGCCGGGATCCCGCACGCGCGGCTCTGGCTCTCGGCCGATCGGCCGGTGGCGCAGGTCGCCGTGCGCCTCGAGGCGGTGGCGCCCGACGGGCGATCCGCGCTCGTCGCGCGCGCCGTGCGGAACCTGACTCGCCTCGACCCGGCCGGGGAGGCGCCCGAGCCCCTGGTCCCGGGCGTGCCGGTCGAGGTCGACCTTCCGCTTTCGGCCGCCGGCGCCCGGATCCCGGCCGGATACCGGCTTCGGGTCGCGATCGCCGGTGCGGCGTTCCCGATCGCGTGGCCGACGCCGACGCCCGTCGCGCTCACGCTCCACCACGACGTCGGTCGTCCATCGGCCCTGCGCCTGCCGCCTGCCGCGGGGTGGTCGTCCGAGCACGGGCCCGACCTGGGACGGCCGGCCTTCGAGCCTTCGTCGAGCGAGGCGATCCCGGGGATCCCCGCCGCCTGGCGGATCGAGCGCGATGGGGTGGCCGGCATCACGTCGCTGATCTGCGAGTCGGGCGGCGGCGATCGCTTCCCGGAGCGCGGAGGGCTCGTGTTCGCGGCGGATTCCCGCTACCGGATGTCGGTGGCGGACACCTTCGCGGCGTGTCGCGCCGAGGGGACGATCAGCTACCGGCTCGCGTATCCGGGCGGCCCGGAGATCGTCGCCGACGCGAGCCTCGCGCTCGAGTCGGACGCCGACGAGCTTCGGCTCCGCGTGGCGCTGGTGGTCACCGAGGATGGGGCGCCGGTCTTCGATCGGATATGGGAGCAGGCCGCGCCGCGCGACCTCCTCTGATCGCCGGCGTGCCCTCCCGCGGCCGCGGGCGGGCACGCGGCCGCGTACGATGCGACTCGACCGATGGGAGACCCCCGAATGCCAGAGCGCTCCGTCGTGACGGATGCCCGCGACGACCCGTACGCCGACGAGCTGGCCACGCAACACCTGGTCTGGCCCGGCATGGGCAACGCGGGGCGTTCCTCCGACCGGGACGACTGAGCCGTCGTGGACGGTGCGCGCCTGCCCGCGCTCGGGCCGCGCGGCGAGGGCTGGGTGGCGCTCCAGGTCGTCGGCTTCGCCTGCGTCGGCGCCGCGGGGCTGCTTGGCCCGGCCTGGGGCGAGCCATGGCGGGGCGTCGCCCTGGTCTCTGGTGCAGTCCTGGTGGTCGCGGGCGCCGTCATTGCCGTGCTCGGCGTCGTCGGCCTTCGCGAGAACCTGACCGCGGTGCCGCGCCCCATCGAGGGCGGCCGGCTCATCGACACCGGCGTCTACGGCATGGTCCGCCACCCGATCTACACGGGGATCATCACGGCCGCGCTCGGCTGGGGGCTGATGACGGCGAGCCCCGCCGCGCTGGTCGCGGCCGTGCTCCTGGGCGCCTTCTTCGACCTCAAGGCCCAGCGCGAAGAGGCGTGGCTGCTCGCCGCGTACCCGGGGTATGCCGCCTACCGGACCCGGGTTCGCAAGCTGGTGCCGCTCATCTATTGACATCCGGCGCGTCGGCGCCGTGCGGCGCGTCGGCGCCGTCCGACGCGCCGGCGCCGTCGGGCGGGCCCGCCTCGGACAATGGGCCGCCCGACGATGCGCCGCCGGACGGTTCGCCCCCGGTGGCAGACGCGCCGCGAGCTGCACGGCGGAGGCGATCCATCACCGCCCGACCCAGGCCGGTATCCGGGACGGGCTCGGCCACGATCCGTGAGAGGTCGGCTGCGTCGAGCGCATGGAGGGCCTCGAAGAGGTGGGCCGCGGCGCCCACGGGGTCGCCGCCGGCGTCGAGGACCTCGATGGCCGCGTACGGTCCCCCCACGGCCTGCGCCGCGGCCCGGCCCGCATCGGACCCGGCGAGCAGGCCGACCCGCTCCCCGGGGCGCACCGCGAACGCCGCCGCGGCCGCCGGGTCACGCGGGTCCGCCAGATCGAGCCGCGCGCGGGGCGCATAGTGCGCGCCCGCCCGGCCTGGTGCCATCTCGGCCGTGCCCGGGGCCCCGTCGTCCGGGACCTCGAGCGGCCCGATCTCCGCCTCGATCGCCTCGACCGCGAGGCCGCCGGGGCGCAGGAGCACCGCCCGGCCCGCCGCGAGCAGGACGACCGTCGATTCGACCCCGACGCGGCACGGCCCGCCGTCGAGGAGGAGATCGACGCGCGCCCCGAGCCCCGCCACCACGTGCGCCGCGCGGGTCGGGGAGAGGCCGCCGAACCGGTTCGCGGACGGGGCAGCGACCGGAATCCCGGCGGCCCGGATCAGGGCGCGTGCGACCGGGTGGTCGGGTACCCGGAGGCCCACGGTGGGGAGCCCGGCCGTGACGATCCCCGGGATGAGCGCCCGCTTGCGCAGGACGAGCGTCAGCGGGCCGGGCCAGAACCGCGCTGCGAGCCGGGCGACGCGGGGATCGTCCGCATCCTCGGAGAGTGCGTAGAGCGCCACCGACGAGGAGTCCGCGAGGTGGACGATCAGCGGATCGAAGGCCGGTCGCTCTTTCGCCGCGAAGACGCGCGCCACGGCGCGGGCATCGAGCGCGTTGGCGCCGAGGCCGTAGACCGTCTCCGTTGGGAAGACGACGAGGCCGCCCGCGCGCAGCTGCGCCGCGGCGATCGCGATCGAGGCCGGGTCGTCGCCGGGCAGGATCAGGGGGCTGTCGGTCGTTGGCATCACGCGCAGGATCGCGCGTTCGATCCGGTGGCGCACGGTGCGGCCGGATTCCGGGCGGCCCGCCGCGCGCGTCCGCACCCGCGTCGGACATCGTACGATCGGGCGGCCCATGGTGACCACGACACGCACCCTGCCCGACGTTGCCGAGGCTGTCCCGGAGCCCCTGGCCCGCAACCGCGACTTCAAGGTCGTCCTCGTCGGCCAGGGCGTCAGCTCGTTCGGCGACGCGATCACCAACACGGCGCTCCCGCTGCTCGTGCTCGCGCTGACCGGCTCGGGGTTCGCGATGGGGGTCGTCGGGGCGCTCTCGACCCTGCCGGATCTCCTGATCGGGCTCCCGGCCGGTGCGTACGCGGATCGCTGGGACCGACGCCGGATGATGTTCGTCGCGGACCTGGGCCGGGCCGTCATCACCGCCGCGGTGCCGCTCACGTTCTGGCTGGGCGGTCCGACGATGGCGGTCATCCTGCTCATCACATTCCCGCTCAACGCCCTTCGCGTCCTGTGGCTCGCGGCCTACACGGCTGCCGTCCCGGGCCTCGTGGGACGGCCCCAGATCGCACGGGCCAACGCGATTTTCGAATCGTTCTTCACCGTGGGCTGGATCGCGGGACCGGCCCTCGCGGGCATCTTCTCGGCGGCCATCGGGCCGGCCTCGACGATCGCGATCGACGCGATCACGTTCGTGATCTCCTCGGCGGCGCTGCTCCTGGTCCACCGTCCACTGCGCCCGGCCCCCCGCGCCGAGCAGCCGCACCTCGTGACGGACATCCGGGAAGGGGTGCGCTACGTGGCGGGCCACGCGACGCTGCGCGCCGTGATCCTCTTCTGGGCCACCTCGCAGGTCGTCACCGCGGCCCTTGCGACGGCACTCACCTACTACATCACCCGCGACCGGGGCTTCGCGGCCGACGTGCTCGGCATCGTCCTCTCCGCGTTCGGGGTGGGGTCGCTGGTCGGCTCGCTCGCTGCCGGCCGGCGACCCCCGGAGGCGGTCGGCCGCGCCCTGCTGATCGGGACCGTCGTGACGGGCGTCATCCTCTTCGCGTTCACGATCGGCGCACCGATCGAGGTGATGGTCGTCGGCGCGCTCGTGGCCGGCATCACGCAGTCGGTCGTCCTGATCGGATACATCACCCTGCGGACGGCGCTCTCGCCCGACGCGATGCTGGGCCGGATCGGCAGCACGGCACGGACCATCTCCGTCGGCCTGATGCCGATCGGATCGTTCGCCGGCGGCGCGCTGATCGACCTCACCAACGGCGGCGTCACACTGGCCGTGATGGGCGCCCTGTTGCTCCTCGCCAGCGGCGCGTTCGCGCTCGTTCCGAACCTGCGCCGGGCGCGCGTCCCCCGGCCCGGGAAGCGGTACCCGGTATGAGCGACGAACGGGACGTCGTGTCGGGAACGCCGGGCCGGCGGCGAGCGGCGCTGGCCGCGCGGTGGGGTCTCGACCCGGAGGTGGTCTTCCTCAATCACGGGTCCTTCGGGGCCTGTCCACGTGGCGTGCTCGATGCCCAGCAGGCCCTCCGCGCGGAGATGGAGGCGAACCCGGTGGCCTTCCTCGCCCGCCGGCTCGAGGACCGGCTCGCCGCGGCTCGGGCCGCCGTCGGCGCGTTCGTCGGGGCTGATCCGGACGACCTCGCCTTCGTGCCGAACGCGACCGCCGGGATCGCGACCGTCCTCGGCTCGTTCGGGATCGGCCCGGGCGACGAGCTTCTCGCCACCGACCACGAGTACAACGCGGCGCTCAATGCGCTGCGGGTCGGCGCCGCCGACGCCGGCGCCCGGGTCGTGCTGGCGCGGATCCCGCTTCCCGTGGACGGCCCGGACGACGTGGTGGAGCGCGTCCTCGCGGCGGTGACCCCGCGGACGCGGCTGGCGCTGCTCAGCCACGTGACGAGCCCGACCGCGCTCGTCTTCCCGGTGGAGCGGCTCGTGCCGCTCCTGGAGGCCCGCGGCGTGGCGGTGCTCGTGGATGGAGCGCATGCGCCCGGCATGATCCCGCTCCAGGTCGGGTCGCTCGGCGCGAGCTGGTACGTGGGGAACCTCCACAAGTGGTGCTGCGCCCCGAAGGGCGCCGCGTTCCTCCACGTCCGGCGGGATCGGCAGGCCGCTGCCCGCCCGCTCGCGGTGAGCCATGCCGCCAACGACCCGCGGCCCGCGCCGTCGCCGTTCGTGCGGGCATTCGACTGGACCGGCACCCTCGACCCGACGGCGTACCTTGCCGCGCCGATCGCCATCGCCGAGGTCTCGGCGATGCTCGAGGGCGGGTGGCCGGCCGTGATGGCGAGGAACCGCGCCCTCGCCCTGGGCGCGCGGGAGATCCTCCTCGGTGCGCTCGGCGGGACGGCGATCGCACCGGCGTCGATGCTGGGCGCGATGGCGGCCGTGGAGCTGCCCGCCGCCTTCGGCCCGCCGCCCGTCTCGCCTGTCGACGAGGATCCGCTCCAGGCAGCGCTGCGGGAGCGGGCCGGCATCGAGGTCCCGCTTGTCGCATGGCCCCGCGACCCCGGGCCCGGCGAGCGACGGTGGCGCCTCGTCCGCATCTCCGCCCATCTCCACAACGAGCTCCCCGACTACGTCGCGCTCGCGGATGCCCTCCGGGGACTCCTCGGGCAGGCGACCAACCGGTAAGCGGCGGCGAACCGTCAGTCGGACCGAACGTCCAGGGACCCCGGACCGCGTCGAACCGCGCGCACGAGCATCCCTTCGGCGCGTCGCACCAGGCCCGTGCGCCGCAGACCATGGACCGCCACGGTCCACGCCGTGCCGATGCCGAGCAGGACCAGGATCTCGCGCGGCCCGAGGGTCGTGAGCTCATAGAAGTCCCGTGCGATCGGGAGCGCGAGGATGACGAGGTAGACGATGAGCATGATTCCGGCGAGGAGCCAGGGCCACCAGCGCACCAGGCGTCCCGGCGACTCCTCGCGCGCTCCCGAGGAGATCAGGGGCAGCAGCCCCAGGCCGCAGAAGACCGTGACCGACGTGAGCACGGTCTGGGCCTCGACCAGGGAGACGCCCGTTCCGAGCACGTACGCGTACGTGGGGAGGGCCACGAGCACCACCGCGAACGAGACCGGGATCGAGACTCGCAGCGTCTCCGCGAGGAGGCTGCGCGGGAGCCGCCGCGGCGGAACCCAGATCGCCAGCACGATCAGCGGGATGCCGACGGTCGCGAACGCGAGAACGGAGTTTTGACGCGGCGTCAGCGGGAAGGGGAGCCCTGCCATCGCGGCGCCGGCGATGATGAGGAGCACGTAGAACGTGCGTGACAGGAGGAGGACGAGGGTGGCCTCCATCGCCGCCACGATTCGCTGGCCCTCGATCACGGCCCGCGGCAGCACGTCGAAGCGGTCCCCGAGCAGGACGAGGTCGGCCACGCCGCGTGCCGCGGCCGAGCCCGACTCCATCGCGATCCCGAGATTGGCCCGGCGCAGCGAGAGGATGTCGTTGACGCCGTCACCGACCATCGCGACGTAGTGCCCGCGGCTCCGCAGGAGCGCGACGAGGCGTGCCTTGAGGGCAGGCTCGACGCGCCCGAAGATCGAGCGCCGCTCGACCTCGTCGGCGGCCTGGGCGTCGCCGAGCGCGGCCAGGGCGGGCCCGGATGTCGCCTCGTCGGCGACGTCGAGACCCACCCGTCGAGCGAGCGCCTCCACGGTCGCGGGGTCGTCGCCGGAGATGACCTTGAGCTCGATCCCGGCCCGTGCGAACCCGGCCAGGATCTCGCGGACATCGGGGCGCAGCTCCTCGCCGAAGCGCAGGAGCGCGACGGGAGCCAGGTTGGCCGGGAGCGCGGGCCGACCCTCGGCGTCGCGGAGCGCCGCGGCGGCAGGAGCCCGGGCGAGGAGCAGGACTCGCACGCCCTCGGCGGCGACGGCGGCCGCTCGCGTGGCCACATCCGGTGGGTCCGCGGAGACAGTCCCGGAGGCACCGGGAGCCCCGACGGCACCGGGAGCCCCGCCGTCGGGCGTCTCTCGGCCCTCCCCGGCGGATCCCGCTGGGCGCGGGAGGAGGACCGTCGGCGCGCCGATCAGCCAGGCCTCCCCATCCGCGAAGCGCAGGCCGGACCAGCGCCGCTCGGACGCGAACGGGATCTCGTCCGCCACCGGCCGCGCGAGCCCTGGACATGCTGTTGCGATCGCCTCGGTTGTGCGGTTCGTTGCGGTCGTGCTCGCGGCCAGCGAACCGAGAGCGGCGGCGACCTCTCCCGGGTCGTGGTCGCCCAGCACGTCGGCGCCCGCATACCAGATCCGTTGGGTCGTGAGCGTGCCGGTCTTGTCCATGCAGAGCGTGTCCACGCGGGCCATGGATTCGACCGCGTTCTGGCGCTGCACGAGAGCGCCGAGGTGGCTGATCCGGAGCGCCCCGGTCGCGTACGTGACGGTCACCATGATCGCGAGGCCCTGCGGGACGAGCGTCACGAGGACCGCCGCCGCCGTCAGCGTCTGGGTCGAGCCGAACCCGCCCGGCAGCGCGGCGAGCGCGATCGCGACCGGGACGACCGCGAGGAGGACGAGCGCGGCGACCGCCCAGATCGTGGCGGCGATCTCGCGCTGAAGGGGCGTTCGCTCGTCGCCCACCCGCTTGGCCTCGGCGAGCAGCCGGTTGGCGAAGCTTGCCGCGCCCACCGATGTGACCTCGAAGACGGCCGTGCCCGAGATGACCGCCGTCCCCGACAGGACCGGGTCGCCGGCTTCCTTCGAGACCGCGTCCGACTCCCCCGTGAGGAGGGATTCGTCGAGCTCGACGCGTCCGTCGCCGACGAGCGTGCCGTCGAGGACCACCTGGTCGCCGCGACGGGCGACGAGGAGGTCGCCCAGGACGACGTCCGCAGGACCGATGCCGCGCTCTTCCGAGTCGCGGATGACGCGTGCCTGCGGGCGCGACAGCAGCGCGATCCGGTCGAGCTTTCGCTTCGCGCGCGACTCCCCGGCGACGCCGATCCCGATGTTGGCGAGCACCGGGCCGGCGGTCAGCAGCGACTCCACGACCATGCCGAACGCGAGCAGGAGAACCGAGACGACGACGAGGATTCCGTTGATCCCCGGGTAGGCGTTCTGGCGCAGGATCTCCCAGTAGGTCCGCGAGGTGGACGCGCGGTAGGCGTTTCCCTCGCCGCGTGCCCGGCGTGCCTCC
Organism: Chloroflexota bacterium; assembly: GCA_017881985.1. GTDB lineage: Bacteria > Chloroflexota > Limnocylindria > Limnocylindrales > CSP1-4 > CTSoil-043. The sequence goes on from JADGQH010000001.1 coordinate 36,786, forward strand.
GCCTCCGCCTCCGACAGCCCGCCTGCGGCCGTGCGCAGCGGCCGGACGACGGACGGGTGGGGCGGCAGCATGGGAGGCCGGTTGCCCGCGGCCGGGGTCGGCGGGTCGGCGGGCGCAGCGGTCATCGCGGGGATCATGCCGGATCGTGGCGCTCGTGTACCGTTCCGCCGTGTGGACGCGATCGCGACGCACGGCCTCACGAAGCACTATGGGCCCGCCCGCCGCTTTGGCAGCCGGTCCGTCGGAACCGCGCCGATCCGGGCCCTCGACGACCTGACTCTCGCGGTCACGGCAGGCGAGGTGTTCGGCTTCCTGGGTCCGAACGGCGCCGGCAAAAGCACCGCCATCCGCCTCCTCCTCGGGTTCATCCACCCGACGGCGGGCAGCGCCGAGGTCCTGGGCCTCGACGTGGCCACGGCCGGCGCCGGGCTCCGGGGCCGGATCGGCTACCTGCCGGGCGGAATCGCCCTCTACGACGGCCTCACGGGGACGCAGCTGCTCGACTACCTGGCCGCCTATTACGCCCGTCCCCCGGTCCTCCGCGGAGGCCTGGTCGAACAGCTCGGACTGTCCGCGCGCGACCTCGGGCGGCCGATCCGGGATTACTCCCGCGGGATGCGCCAGAAGATCGGGATCGTCCAGGCGCTCCAGCACGACCCGGAGCTTGCCATCCTCGACGAGCCGTCCGAGGGCCTCGATCCCCTCATGCAGCGGGCCTTCTACGCGATCCTCGACGAACGGAAGGCGGCCGGCCGGACGGTCTTCTTCAGCTCGCACGTGCTCTCGGAGGTGGAGCGGGTGTGTGACCGGGTGGGGATCGTGCGGTCGGGACGCCTCGTCGCGCTTGAGCGCGTAGGTGAGCTCGTCGCGCGCCGCCGGCGCCGCGTCGAGGTTCGGCTGGGCGGCCCGGCACCGGGGCTCGCGTCCGCGATCGCGGCGCTGCCGGGCGTGTCGGCCTTCGAGGCACGAGACGACCGGCTCGCGTTCGGGCTCGACGGCGACGTGACGCAGCTGCTACGCGTGCTCGAGGGCGCGGCGCTGACCGATCTCACGATCGAGCCGGCCCGCCTCGAGGATGCATTCCTCGAGCTCTACGACGAGCCCGCCCCATGAGCGCCATCCTCTTCCGGCGGACCTGGGCAGCCCAGCGCGTCCGTCTCTCGTTCGTGATGCTCGGCCTCGTCGTCTGGGGATTCCTGCTCCCCGTGGTCTTCGCCACCTTCGGGAAGGAGATGGGGGCGCTCGCCCGGAGCGGCACGTTCGCCAACGTGTTCGACGTCATGTCGCGCTTCACCGGCGGCGACGTGTTCAGCATCCGCGGCACGGTCGCCCTCGGGCTCGTCCATCCGATCGCGCTGGCGCTCGTGACGATCCAGGTCGTCGGGTTCGCGGCGGCCGCGGTCGCGGGCGAACGCCAGCGGGGCACCCTGGAGGTGCTCCTCGCCCGACCCCTGGAGCGCCGTGTCCTCCACTTGACGCTGCTGGCCGCGATGCTGCTCTTCGCCGCCCTCACCGAGGCCGCCGTCCTCGGGGGCATCGTGGCCGGCGCGCTCCTGTTCGGCGTCGCGGGCGATCTGCAGGCTGCCGACATCGCGCTCTGCTGGCTGAACGGGTTCGCGCTGTTCGGTGCCCTCGGGGCCATCTCGCTGGCCGCCTCGGTCAGCTTCGACCGCGTCGGTCCCGCCCTGGGGATCGCGCTGGGCGTCACGCTCGTCGGCTACGCGGTCGAGTTCCTGGGCACGCTCTGGCCCGACGCGGCATGGCTCCGGCCGTTCTCGCCGTTCCGCTACTTCCAGCCGACCCGAATCCTCGCGGGCACCTTTGAGCCCGCCGACCTGCTGGTCCTCGGCGCGATCTTCGCCGCCGCCGTCGCGTGGGCCGCCTGGGTCTTCCCCCGACGGGACCTCGCGGCTCCGAGCTGAGTGGGCTAGGGCGTTGCCGCGGGCACGCCCGAGGGCGTCGCCGTCGGCGCGGTCGAGGCGGTCGGGAAGGGGCTGGCGCCGGGCGACGGGCTGACGGAGGGTGCCGGCGTCGCGGCCGCCGTGATGGCATCCCGGATCGCCGTCCAGCCCGAGCTGAAGCCGGCCAGGGTCTTCGTTCCCCCGGGGCCGCTGACGCGCATCGTCGGCGTGGATTCGATGCCGAGGGCCCTGCCGGCCGCGGTCTCGTCGGCGACCGCCCTGGCGACCGCCGGGTCGTCGAGGCAGGCTGTGAATGCCGTCGCGTCGAGGGCCGCCAGCCCCGCGAGGGTGACCAGGTTCTCCCGCTTGAACGTCCCCTGGTTCTCGCCCTGCTGGGAGGCGAACAGGAGGTCGTGGTAGCGCCAGTACGCGCCGGGATCCTGCTGGCCCGCACACCGCGCCGCGACCGCCGCGTCGGTGGACTCCTGTCCCAGGAACGCGAAGTCGCGGTAGACCACGCGGGCGATGCCCGGCAGGACGAACGCACGCTCGAGCGATCCGCCGAAGACCATCGCCTCGAGGCGGCAGTAGGGGCACTGGTAGTCGGCCCAGATCTCGACGGTGACGGGAGCTGCGGCGCTGCCCAGCGACGGCCCGATCGCGGCGTTCGGGGGAGGCGTGGGGGTCGCCGTGGGGGTGGGTGACGGCGACGGGACCGGGCGCCCAAGGCCGCCGAACGCCGCGAGGCTTCCCGCGAGGAGGAGCGCTCCCGCGAGCGCCGCCGCGAGGTACCCGAGGAGAACCGACGGCCCCCGGCCTGTCGACGCTGTCGCCGGTCGCGTCGCGATCGGGACGACCGGCTCGGTCGGTACGGGCTCGAGCGGCGGTACGGCCTCAAGCGGCTCGGCCGGTACGGCCTCGAGCGGCGGCTCGTCCGTGTCGGCCGTCTCGAGGACCTCGGCATCCGGCGGAAGGGATTCGGTCATACGGGAGGAACCTCGTCAGGGCGTGCGGGAAGCGTACCCGAACGCCCAGCCGCGGACCGGCCGGGAGACATGCTGCTGCCGACGTGCGCACCGGACCCCACCGCACGACACGCACGGTGACGGTGAGCACCGCAAGATCGTCAGAAGGGGCCACCCGACCGTCTCATTTCCGGTCCTACCGCGTGTAGAGTCGCCGCTGCGGCAAGGCGTGCCGACCGACCGCCTCGGGTATGGCGGATGCACAGGCCGTGAAACGGGAAGGATCTCGTGTCGCCAGAACAGCTGACCTACGTCCTCATTGCGCTCATCGTGGCGGGTCTTGCCCTCGGTTTCCTGATCGTCGTCGCCCTCATGGCTCGGAGACGCGACAGGGGCTCTTCCAGGCAGGCAGAACGGCTCTTCGCCTCGGCAAGGACCGTTCCAATCGCGCGTCCCGGGGGAACGCCGCCGGCCGCGCCGCTCGCCCCGGTCGAGGCGGACAGTGCCGAGCCCAGTCCTGCATCGGGCGTCGCGGTTGAGGGCGGATCAGACGCCTTCGACGCGCGCGACGCCGCACCGTTGGCCCGGGATCTGCGGGCCGCCGACGCCGCCAACGACGCGGGCCGGCGCTTCCCCGTCGGCGACCGCCTTCACGAGCCCGGCGCCGAGGCGGCGATCGCCGGATTCCTCGCCCTCGAGCCGGGGCGCGTCCCGAAGGAAGGCCCGACGCCCGACCCGACCATCGATCCGCTCACGGGGCTCGACACGCTGTTCGCCTGGGAGCGGACGCTGGCCGAGGAGAACTATCGCTACGTCCGGTACCGCCGGCCGGTGAGCGTCGTCGTCGCCGAGATCGACGGCCTCAGCCGCCTCGTCGATCGCTTCGGAGCCGAGCCGGCCCGCCGGGTCCTGCCGGCCGTCGGCGATGCGATGCGCCGCCTCGCGCGCCGCACCGACAAGGTCGCCCACGTGGGCGGCGGCCGCTTCCTGGTCCTGCTCCCCGAGACGGACGAGGTCGCCGCGATCAACTACGTGGAGCGCGTGCGGGTCGCCTGCGAGCGCTGGCTCGAGTCGGGCGCCGTCGCCCTCCACCTCTCGATCGGCTGGGCCAGCCCGACCGCCGTGGGTGAGCTCGACACCGCAATGCGCGCCGCCGAGGAGCGCATGTACGCCGAGCGCCGCCGCGCGTCGCGGCAGGGGAGTGCCGGCGCCGACCCGGCGCGCT